>USCM01000185.1 GCA_900553155.1 uncultured Prevotella sp.
CCACCTCGCTTATGGTATGGTGTGGCGACCTAAACGGACGTTGGGATATAAGCGATGTGCCACGTTGCAGCTTGCCGGCAACGCTATGTATCTGCGTCGTCTCCAAGCTCTCGGCAAGCGACAGCGGTGGCAATATGGAGGGCAGGCGCTTTGCCATCATCGACTTGCCCGATCCCGGAGGCCCCACCATGATAAGGTTATGGCCGCCAGCCGCTGCCACCTCCAATGCACGCTTTACGTTTTCTTGCCCCCGCACGTCGGCAAAGTCGAGTTCGTACTTGTATTGCTGTTCGTAAAACTCGCGGCGCGTGTCTACAAATGTAGGCTCGTACTCTTCGGAACCGGTAAGCAGTTTTATTACGTCTATTATGTTTTCCATGCCGTATACCTCAAGGTTGTTTACGACGGCAGCCTCTCGCTCGTTCTGCTTCGGAACAATCAAACCCTTATACTTCTCTGCCCTCGCCTTTATAGCTATGGGCAGCGCGCCCTTGATGGGTTGCAGCGTGCCGTCCAAACTAAGCTCGCCCACCATCATATAGCTGCCCAACGACTCGCTAACAATGGCTCCGCTCGCCGCCAATATGCCTATAGCCAACGGCAAGTCGAAGGAGCTGCCCTCCTTTCTAAGGTCGGCAGGAGCAAGGTTTATGGTTATATCGCCGTGCGGAAACTTATAGCCGTTGAACTGCACTGCCGATGCTATGCGGTCGCGTCCTTCCCTGACAGCAGTATCGCCCAGTCCGGTCATGCGGTACATCACGCCGGGCACAATGTTCACCTCCACCGTTACAGTAGTTACGTCAAGGCCGTTGACAGCGGCTGAATAAGTCTTTACGAGCATTATTATCAGTTGGTTTAAGGGTTAGTATATAAGGACAAAAGTAGCGGTTTTGAATGGATTGGGCAAACAAAATAGAGAAAAAATCACATATAATTCTTCCGCAAAGATATACTGTCTTGTAGTTGATAGCTTTTCTAAATAAAAATAACTAACTTTGCAAAAAATAATAACAGCTAAATGGAAGAAGATTTCGACATACGACAGGAGCGGATGCAGAAGGGCGAGAAAGACTTTGAGAACGCCCTCCGACCGCTGCGATTCGGCGACTTTAGCGGACAGCAAAAGGTGGTGGACAACCTTGAGGTGTTTGTGGAGGCTGCCAAGTATCGCGGCGAACCGCTCGACCACACTCTCTTGCATGGACCTCCTGGCCTGGGCAAGACCACTCTGAGCAACATCATTGCCAACGAACTGGGCGTGGGATTCAAGATTACAAGCGGACCGGTGCTCGACAAGCCCGGCGACCTTGCTGGCATCCTTACATCGCTCGAACCGCGCGACGTGCTCTTCATCGACGAGATTCACCGCCTATCGCCGCTCGTAGAGGAGTATCTCTACTCGGCTATGGAAGACTATCGCATCGACATCATGATAGACAAAGGACCCTCGGCACGCTCCATACAGATAGACCTCAACCCCTTTACGCTGGTTGGAGCAACTACCCGCAGCGGACTGCTTACGGCGCCCTTGCGCGCCCGCTTCGGCATCAACCTCCACCTCGAATACTACGGACCGGAGATGCTGCAGAAGATTATCAAGCGCTCGGCTATGATTATGAAGGTGCCAATAGACGACGATGCCGCCATAGAGATAGCCAGACGCTCGCGCGGAACGCCACGTATAGCCAACGCATTGCTGCGACGCGTGCGCGATTTTGCCCAGGTTAAGGGCAACGGACGCATCGACCGCGACATTGCACGGCTGTCGCTCTCGGCTCTCAACATCGACCAATACGGCCTCGACGAGATAGACAACAAGATTCTGCTTACCATCATCGACAAGTTTCGTGGTGGTCCGGTGGGTGTCAGCACCATTGCTACAGCCATCGGCGAAGACACGGGCACCGTGGAGGAGGTGTACGAGCCTTACCTCATAATGGAGGGCTTTATCAAGCGCACGCCACGCGGACGCATGGTCACTCCCCTCGCCTACCAGCACCTCGGCAGACCAATGACGGGCAGCAATGCCGTCGAACCAACATTATTCGACTAACTAAAACAGCAAGGGTGTGTCAAAAGTAAGGGCACACCCTTGTTGGTTTGACAAATAACAGAAATCATGAAGTTTGAATATATACAAGACATTGACACCAATATACCCATTCCGGAGAACTATTCGGATTGTATACGGCTTATAAAATCGGATGCTTATAGGCATTGCGGAAGGAAGAAATCATTTGCAACAATATTCTTTGAAAGTTTTTCGCGTATAAGTGTGGATTTCTCCATTTGGTTTCGTTTGTCGCAGTACAAGGGTCTGTTATATCCTTTTGCAAAGTTTATGCTGCATAGATACAAGAAGAAATACGGCATCTTTATTCCTGCAAAGGTAAAGATTGGGTACGGTCTTTATATCCAGCATTGTTTTGGCATTATCATCAACAGCCATGCCGTCATCGGCAACAACGTAAACATCGGACAGCTTACAACGATTGGCTCAAACCAGCCGCAAGCAGCGCATATAGGAGATGAGGTATACATCGGTCCTGGTTGCAACATCGTGGACGACATTGCCGTGAACAGCCGTACCTGCATAGGCGCCGGTGCGGTAGTAACCCGCGATCTGCCTTGCGACGTCACTGCTGCCGGGGTGCCTGCAAAGATTCTGCACAACGGAGGACATCCCGAATATATAAGGAACCCATGGCCTAAGGAATGGATGGTTTGAGTACTACATATTTTGGATGAACCTAAAATATATCGGATGAGCCTAAATTTTGTAGGAACTTCTCAAGATGTCCGGCGTAATACAACGGGATATTATATAGTTTGAATGTACGCCCATCAGAACGAGTGATTACGTCGGATGTCATAGGTCCATTCCACAGTCTTAGTGCTATATCTTCTTTCGATTCTTCCATAAACTGATGTAGAGAGCGTAGCTTAGAGTTGTTGCCCGTCTTAACTTCTATTGGTAGCAGATGCGATTTATGACGTATAATAAAGTCGACCTCAGCTTGTGAGTTGCGTGCGTCGCGCACCCAGAACATACGCTTCTCGCCAAACGTAGTTGTCGCTCCAAGCAATTCTTGTGCAACAATATGTTCGGCAATATCGCCGTTCCACAATTCATCGCTGTCAGTAGTAAAAAGCAGTTCTTCTTGCATACCAGCAACATAGTTCACAAGTCCGGTGTCAAGCCACAATAGTTTAGGACTTTTCTTTAGGTCGGGCAGTATCGGGAAAGAAGTGGATGTAAGAGGGTATACAAGCTCTAAAAGCAGCGTCTTTTCAAGCGTACGGAAAGCATTGCTTACATCAGCCGACTTGAACGAAGTGTTGGTGAACTTGGCAAATTGTATTCGGTGAGCAGCAGATGTCCAGCCGTAGTTTAAAATGTAGCGTATAGAGTCTTGCTCTTTAGGCTTGCTGGCATACTTTTCTACATCATCGCGATATCCTGACAACAAGGCATTAAACACACCGCTAAGGCGTACCATATCGTGGTATCGAGCATAATTAGCTACAACTTCGGGCAATCCGCCAATTATCATATATTTCTTGAAAAGGTCGAGCGTATAGCTATGCAACGACTGCGGCACCGCCACCTTCCCTACTTGCTCGGCAAGCATTGGCTCGTCTATGGCAGATAGAAACTCTACAAACGTGCATGGATGAAGAGCCATATATTCTACTCTGCCTACCGGAAAAGATATATGTCTGTCCATCAAACTCTCCAACAATGAGCCGGCTGCAATAACATAAATATCAGGTCGCTTCTCGTAAAAATAGCGCAGTGTCTGTACTGCTTTAGGCTCATTCTGTATCTCGTCTATAAATATTAGTGTGCGCTTATTGTCTTGGCGCATATTTGCCTTGAAGAAGATACCCGATAGTAAGTCGTCAAAAGAGTAGTCGGCTGCAAACAATTCTACATTCTCCTTTTCTTCAAGATTCAAGTAGATGTAGTTGTCGAAATCCTTGGCAAACATCTTGACAAGAGTTGTCTTACCTACTTGACGGGCGCCACGCAAAACCAATGGATTTCTCTCTTCTTTTTGTGCCCATTCGCGGAGATAATTTATTGCTATTCGTTTAAACATATCTAAGTTATTATATATCAAGCACAAAGATACATAAATATATTCAAATCCAAACCAACTTAGGATAAAAATGCGAACAAATCCAAACCAACTTAGGATAAAAACGTGAGCAAATCCAAAC
>USCM01000186.1 GCA_900553155.1 uncultured Prevotella sp.
TTCATACTTGCCCAGTTGATGGTAGTAGACGAGAATCCACTCTCAAGAGGCAGCATCTTCAAGCCGATGAGGTCGGTGCTGTGACGATAGTAATAGTCTACCGACAGCGTGATGGCATTGCTGAAGAGAGCCAGGTCGAAACCCGCATTAACGTTCTCCGTCTTCTCCCACTTGAGGTTAGGGTTAGGAGCCGTCTCACTGTTGATGATATCCTCGGTAGTGCCCGGCAGGATAGTGCCCTTCTTCAATATACCTATTAAATAAGGTGAAGTGTTCTTGTCGATGTTGCCCTGCAAACCGTATGACGCACGGAAGCAAAGATTGTCGAGCCACTTAACCGACTTAAGCCACTTCTCTTCCTTGGCTCTCCAAAGTCCGCTGACAGAGTAGAGAGGCAAGTAGCGATACTTCTTTGCAACGCCAAAGACATCCGATCCGTCGAAACGTACGCTACCGCCCAATGTGTAGCGGTTGAAGAGAGAGTAAGAACCTGTAGCATACCAAGAAACGTAGGCATTCTCAGTCTCACTTTCCTGATGCAAAGGATAGGCATCTGCCCATGTCTGGCTTGGGAAGATAACCGGCTGTGTGGTCAGTGTGCGCGAGTCGTAGCCGTAAGCCACGCTATATATAGAGTTCGACTTGGCGTGGCGCACCTCTGTACCGAGCATGAAGTTGACATCGTGTATGCGGTTGAATGTCTTGACAAACTCTGCCATAGCCTTCCATGTCCACTGGCGGTTGTGATATTCTGTGGTCTTGTGCATGCCACCTTCGGGCAAGAAGCTCTTCTTCACACCGTCGGCACCCATGTACTCGGTAAACAGTTTCTCCTTACGCATAGCGTATGTGTTCTCGTTGGCATACTTGCTAAGCGAGTAGGAATCTTCCTGCAAACCAAACTGTGTGGTAAGTTTGAGATAGTCGGTAGGGCGCAGCTCGGCATTGAGAATAGCCATCATCGAGCGGTCGCGGCGCTTGCTGTTGGCATTGGCACGCTCCTCGAAGATGTTGAAGTTGAGCGACGAGTCTTCCTTGCCCTGCACGTTTGTATCGTAGTTGTAGTTGCCGTTCTCGTCGTATGGGGTGAAGTAGGGGTTAGCCAAACGCGAGTAGTATACCGGATTGGTAAATCCGTTGCTGTCAGTGAGATACGAGTTTTGCTTGCGCTCGTTGGCATAAATAGAAGCGCCCACCTTGAGCATCTTGTTCACCTGATAGTTGGTCTTGAGGGTAATGTTGTATCGGGTGTTGCCTACACCCTTGACAGTGCCTTGCTCGTCGTTGTATCCTACAGATGTATAGTAGTCGCTCTTGTCGCCACCACCAGATATGCTCATGTTGTACTCCTGTGTAAGAGCGTTGCGGAAGAGAATGTCGTTCCAGTCGGTGTTGGTGTTGCGCAGCTGGTTGATTTGGTTTTGAGCCGTCTCGCTCAGTGCGTTCCAACCGCCGGTCTTGTAGGCATTTGTCTCGCCGAGAGTGTTGAGTATGCTTGCAACGCCACCCTTGTTCTGACGATATGTATAGTCGGAAGCCAAGAGTCCAAGCTCCAAGTCGACCTTCTCGTTGCTGTTCAGCAGGTTAAGACGGTCGATGCTTGTCTTAGGCATGTATGTCAGCTTGCCCGAGAAGTTGATAAGCGGTTTGCCTGCACGTCCCTTCTTGGTAGTGATGACGATAACGCCGTTGGCGGCTCTTGCACCATAGATGGCGGTAGCGGCAGCATCCTTAAGTACGGTGATGTTGTCGATGTCCGAAGGATTCAAGCCAGCGATAGATGTCTGGTAGATGTTGTCGATATCCTTCAGGTCCTCCATACTTGGTATGTCGGTACCGTCCATAGGTATACCGTCGAGCACCCACAGAGGCTCCTGGGTACCGTTGAGAGAGGCGGTACCGCGGATGCGAATCTTAACCGGTGCCCCCGGTGCGCCAGTAGAGGTGATAGACGAAAGACCGGCAATTTGTCCAGCCAAAGCCTGGTCGATGTTGTTCACGGCACCTATCTTCTCCTCGTTAATCTTCAGAGTGGTAACTGCCGATGTAAGCTTACGTCGGTCAAGCTCCTGGTAGCCAGTGACAACCACTTCGCCAATGAGCTTATCGTCAGTCTTAAGCACAACCTTATAGTCGTTCTTGCCTGCTACAAGCTTCACGTCTTGTGTCTCAAAGCCCATGAATCTTACAGAGAACGACTTGTCCTTAGCGTCAACCTTCAGTGTAAACTTGCCTTCATAGTCGGTCACAGTTCCGTGCGAAACCTTCTTGTTGGGTCCGCTAATCACAGAGATGGTTGCACCAGGCAGCGGGTCGTCGCCCATGCTGCCGTCCACCACGATACCCGTGATGGTGCGCTCTTGTGCCGAGAGGATGTTCATGGTGAAGACCATGAGCAACAGCATGAATATTCTCTTTCTCATTTTTTTCCTTTTTTGTGTTATCCTTATTATATATTACTTAATCTCTTGTCCCAAAGCTGTCTGTATACGCATGATGACGTCCTCGTAGTGGAACTGTGTTGCTGTGTCGCCAGAGCGACGCTTCGACTTCAGCAAGCCGAGGATGCGTACCAGTTCGCCACGCTTAATGCTGATGGCATCGCTCACACGAGCAGTCTGTGTGCCGCCCATGTCGATGGTGCGTGGTGCAGAGCTGAGGCTGTGGCAAGGCATATTAAACTCAGGCGAGTCGATGATAGCAGGTGCATTGAAGATGCGCTTGTTGATCTTCACACCCTCCATCTGGGCTGCCGCTGTTATAAGCGCGTCCACAAAGTTCTTCTGCAACTGGCGCTCGTCAATGCTAAGAGTCTTGCCGGCAATGGTGTTGCCAAAGAAGTGCTTGTGCAGCATATTCATCATTTCTACAGCGCTGAAAGCCTCCTTGCCGTTGGTCTGCTCGTTGGCAAACATGCGCATGATGCGGCTGTTGTCGAGCATATCCCAAAGCATATAGCTCTGCTGGTTCTGCAAGGCATAGTCGGGCGACTGCTCCTGTACACCGAGCGGTGTGTTCTTGTTGATGAAGGTGTACTTGTTGAGCTCGCTTCTGAAGAGCCACTTAGGACATGTAAACACCTCGTCGATAAGGAACTGTACAGCACGCTGCTGCTTGTCCTTCTCTACAAATGTGAAGGTAGGCTTGCCGTCGTCAACAGTAGTGTTGTCGATGTACATACCACCCACATTGGCGAGTACATGATAGAGGTACAGGCTCCACTGGAAGATAACGCCCTGATACAGCTTGGATGCCTCGTCGTATGTCTGGCCAGGTTCGCCGGTGCGTGTCCATTCGATGATGTTAGGCATCACACGCTTAAGATTCTCTATGCCATAATGTGCAGACTTCATTGCGTCGTCGCCGAGGTCCTCGCTCAACGAGCGTGGGTCGATGGCTGTGCGCTGGCTCTGAGTCTCGCTATAGCGATACTCCTTGCCGGTGTGCTTCTTCAAGAACTCGTCAAGCTTGGCAGCCGCATCCTTCTCCTCTGGGAACCAACGGTAGCCCCATTCGATAGCCATCAAGTCGTAAGGACCGATTTGTGGCGAAATCATACGGATGTCGTCGCCAGGCTGTGCTATGTAGTTGAAGCGGGCATAGTCCATGATAGACGCTGCTGTGCCACCCACACGGTCGGTAAACTCTCTTGAGCGGAGCGAGTCGGTAGGGTAGGCGTTAGACGCAATCATATTGTGGCGCAATCCGAGAGAGTGGCCCACCTCGTGGCAGGCAACAAAGCGTGCGGCGTCGCCGATGAGTGTCTCAGGCAACTTATATTGGCGGGCGTCCTTGTTGTAGGCACCCGTCTGCACCATAATCCATTCGCGCAAGAGCGACTTGACGTTGTGCCACCATATTATATCAGCCTCAAGAATCTCGCCGGTGCGTGGGTCTATAACCGATGGACCCATGGCGTTGGCCTTCTCTGAGGCGTCGTATGTCAAGACCGAGTACTTCATGTCGTCACCCTCGGCAGCAATGCTGTCGGTCAGGTCGAACACCTGGACGACATTCTTGAAGCCAGCCTTCTCGAAGGCAGCGTTCCAGTCGGTCATACCTCTTTTAATATAAGGGCGCAAGAACTCGGGCACAGCCTGGTCGATGTAGAACACGATAGGCTTCTTTGGCTCTACAAGCTCGCCGCGCATATAAGCCTGTTCGTCATTAGGCTCCAAGCGCCAGCGTGTGATATAGTTCTTGCTG
>USCM01000187.1 GCA_900553155.1 uncultured Prevotella sp.
ATATACGTACGTCCGGAGGTTGCCGATAAGGTGATAGAGATAAGCAAGAGCTTCAACATCGACGCCCAAATTGTGGGCCACATCGAGGAAGGCAAGCGCTCGTTGCTCATCAAGTCGGAATATGGCGAATTCGAATATTAATTTATTATATAGTTGAGCAGTATCAGTACTTGTCTACAACAAAACACAACAAATGGCAGAAAACAATAATATATTAGAGAAACTCGACGGACTGGAGGCTCGTTATGAGGAGGTGTCAACCCTCATAACCGACCCTTCTGTTATTGCTGACCAGCAGCGTTATGTCAAACTTACAAAGGAGTACAAGGACCTTGAGGACATCATGAAGCTTCGCCAGAAGTATATCAACTGCCTTAACGGCATTGCCGAGGCAAAGGATATCCTCATGAACGAGCAGGATGCCGATATGAAGGAGATGGCTCGCGAGGAACTTGCCACTAACGAGGAGCTTCAGCCTAAGCTTGAGGAAGAGATAAAGATAGCCCTTGTACCTAAGGATCCTGAGGACGCCAAGAACGTACAGATGGAGGTTCGTGCCGGTACCGGCGGCGACGAGGCTTGCCTCTTTGCCGGCGAGATATTCATGATGTACAAGAAATACTGCGAGTCGAAGGGCTGGACTGTGTCTGTAACAAGCGAGAGCGAGGGCGCAGTAGGTGGTTTCAAGGAAATCTGCTTCGCTGTAAGCGGCGACAACGTGTACGGCACATTGAAGTACGAGTCGGGGGTTCACCGCGTTCAGCGCGTTCCTGTTACCGAGTCGAACGGCCGTATGCAGACTTCAGCAGCAACCGTAGCCGTCCTTCCTGAGGCCGACCCATTCGAGGTAAACATCAACGAGGGCGAAATCAAGTGGGATACCTTCCGCTCTTCGGGTGCCGGTGGTCAGAACGTAAACAAGGTTGAGTCGGGTGTGCGCGCCCGCTATATGTGGAAGAACCCCAACACTGGCGAGGTAGAAGAAATCCTCATCGAGTGTACCGAGACCCGCGACCAGCCTAAGAACAAGGAAAGAGCTCTTGCGCGCCTGCGTACATATATTTATGACAAGGAGCACCAGAAGTATGTTGACGATATTGCCAACCGCCGCAAGACCCTCGTGTCTACCGGCGACCGCTCGGCAAAAATTCGTACCTACAACTTCCCCCAGGGCCGTGTAACCGACCATCGCATAGGCATGACCGTATACGACCTTCCCGGCTTTATGGGCGGCAACATCCAGTCGATGATTGACGCGCTTACCGTGGCAGAGAATGCGGAGAAGATGAAAGAGAACGAATTATAAGCCGTCAATCATAACAATATTTGCAAATACTAATTGCATTATAATTTATAAACTCTTATCGTTATGAACAGATCAGAATTAGTAAATCAGATAAAGACCAAGCGCTCGTTCCTCTGCGTAGGTCTCGACACCGACCTCAAGAAAATACCCGAGCACCTGCTTAAGGAGGAAGACCCTATCTTCGCCTTCAACAAGGCTATCATTGACGCCACAGCCGACTACTGCGTATCGTACAAGCCAAACATCATGGCCTTCGAGAAGACCGTGACCTATCTTCAGAAGCACTATTCCAACCACTTCATCATAGCAGATGCGAAGCGTGGCGACATAGGCAACACAAGCGCCATGTATGCCCGCACATTCTTCGAGGAGTATGATGTCGACTCGCTAACCGTTGCTCCATACATGGGCGAGGACAGCGTAACACCGTTCCTTGGCTACAAAGACAAGTGGGTCATCCTGCTTGCCCTCACCAGCAACAAGGGCAGCCACGACTTCCAGCTTACAGAGGATGTCAACGGCGAGCGCCTCTTCGAGAAGGTGTTGCACACATCGCAGAACTGGGGAAATGCCGACAACATGATGTACGTTGTAGGTGCCACTCAGGGCCGTATGTTTGAGGACATCCGCAAGATTGTGCCCAACCACTTCTTGCTCGTGCCGGGTGTAGGCGCCCAGGGCGGCTCGCTTGAGGAGGTATGCAAATATGGTATGAACAAAGACTGCGGACTGCTGGTAAACAGCTCTCGCGGCATAATCTACGCATCAAAGGGCGAGGACTTTGCCGAGCAGGCTGCCAAGAACGCCAAAGAACTGCAGCAACAGATGGATAAAGAGCTCGAAAAGTTCGGTATCTAAGGAAAAAGTACTGTTTTTTTTTGCAAAATAGACAAATTCACACAAGCAACAAGCGTTATATCAATAAAATTGCTTATTTTTGCAAAAATAAAAGGTTATCAACTCAGCGGGTAGCTATTTATAGTGCCCGCTGACTATAAGTTAAAGCCTTTTGCAAAATTAAAAATCTAAATTGCAAAATACATGGAATTTACAGCAGAACAAATAGCCAATGTCATTGGCGGAAGAGTGGAAGGCAACAAAGACGCCAAGGTACACACTTTTGCCAAGATTGAGGAAGGCACCGAGGGTGCAATCTCTTTTCTCTCCAATCCAAAATATACACATTATCTATACAACACCAAGTCGTCTATCGTCATTGTAAACGAAGGTGTAGAACTCGAAAAAGACGTAGACGCCACACTAATCCGTGTACCCAATGCCTACGAGAGTATAGCCAAGCTTCTCCAAATATACGAAGCAAGCAAGCCTAAGAAGACAGGTGTTGCACCACAGGCATATATCGCACCAAGCGCCAAGCTTGGCAATAATTGTTATGTAGGACCTTTTGCATACGTAGGCGAAGGTGCCGAGATAGGCGACGGATGCCAAATCTACCCACACGCCGTTGTTGGCGACAACGTAAAGGTAGGCTCAAACTGCATATTCTATCCCAACACCACAATATACCAAGGTTGTAAGATTGGCAACAACGTCACCATTCATGCCGGCAGCGTTATCGGTGCCGACGGATTTGGCTTTGCTCCGGGTGCCAACGGCTACGACAAGATACCGCAGATTGGTATTGTCGTAATTGAGGACAACGTGGAGATTGGCGCCAACACCTGTGTAGACCGTTCTACCATGGGCGCTACCGTCATCCATAAGGGCGTTAAGCTCGACAACCTTGTACAGGTGGCTCACAACGTCGAGATTGGCGAAAACACCGTAATGTCAGCCCAGGTGGGTATCGCCGGCAGCACAAAGGTGGGCTCTTGGTGTATGTTCGGCGGCCAGGTAGGTCTTGCCGGCCACATCACCATTGGCGACAAAACCTTCTTGGGAGCACAGTCGGGTGTACCAGGCAGCCTCAAGGGAGGCGAGGAACTTATCGGCACACCTCCGATGAATCCACGTCAGTACTTCAAGTCGCAAGCCATTTTCCGTCGCTTGCCTGATATGTACAAGGACCTTAACGACGCCAAGAAGAAAATAGAAGAATTGAACGAAAAAATAAAATAAACATATATAATATGTCAAAACAGAAGACTCTTAAAGGCAGTTTCTCTTTGTGCGGCAAAGGCTTACACACAGGATTGAGTCTGACAGTGACTTTCAACCCTGCCCCTGAGAACACTGGTTATAAAATACAGCGTATCGACCTCGACGGCATGCCTATAATTCAGGCCATTGCCGAGAATGTTGTCGACACACAGCGCGGCACCGTCTTGGGCAAAGGCGACATCCGTGTATCTACCATCGAGCATGGTATGGCGGCTCTCTATGCCATGGGTATAGACAACTGTCTTATCCAGGTCAACGGTCCCGAGTTTCCTATCCTTGACGGCAGCGCGTCAATGTATGTGCAGAAGATAGAGGAGATAGGCTGCGAGGAGCAGAATGCACCTAAGGATTGGTACGTCATCCGCCACAAGATAGAGGTTAAGGACGAGGAGACCGGCTCTTGCATCACCATCCTTCCCGACGAAGAGTTCTCGCTCACAGCTATGTGTTCGTTCAACTCTAAGTTCATCAACTCGCAGTTTGCGACACTTGAGAGTATGGACAAGTTTGCCGACGAGATATCACGTGCACGCACCTTCGTGTTCGTGCGCGATATAGAGCCTCTTCTTAAGGCCAACCTTATAAAGGGTGGCGACCTCGACAACGCCATCGTTATATACGAGAAGCAAACCACCCAGGAGCGTCTCGACACCCTCGCCGACATGCTTAAGGTTGAGCGCCGCGACGCCACCGAGCTTGGCTACATACAGCACAAGCCTCTCGAATGGGAGAACGAGTGCACACGCCACAAGCTGCTCGACATCATTGGCGACA
>USCM01000188.1 GCA_900553155.1 uncultured Prevotella sp.
TCATCACCGCAAGCCACAACCCACGCCAATGGAACGCATTGAAGCTGCTCAACAGCGAGGGCGAATTCCTCACTAAGGAGAATGGCAACGAGGTGCTCGAAATAGCCGAGAAGGAAGACTTCGACTATGCTGATGTAGACAACCTCGGATCGTATACACGCGACAGCTCTATGGACCAGCGTCATATCGAGAGCGTTCTCGACCTTAAGCTTGCCGACGTAGATGCTATCAAGAACGCCAAGTTCAAGGTTTGTGTTGACGCTATCAACAGCGTTGGCGCTGTTATCCTCCCTGGATTGCTCAAGGCTCTCGGCGTAGAATACACTATACTCAACGACACACCTAACGGTGACTTCGCACACAACCCAGAGCCATTGGAGAAGAACCTCACTGGCATCATGGACGAGATGAAGACAGGCAAGTACGACCTCGGTATCGTTGTCGACCCAGACGTAGACCGTCTTGCATTTATCTGCGAGGACGGCAAGATGTTCGGCGAGGAGTACACACTCGTTAGCGTAGCCGACTATGTTCTGTCGCACACACCGGGCAACACCGTTAGCAACCTTTCTTCTACACGTGCTCTGCGCGACGTTACCGAGAAGCATGGCGGCAAGTACGAGGCTTCGGCTGTAGGCGAGGTAAACGTTACTACCAAGATGAAGGCTGTAGGCGCTGTTATCGGCGGCGAGGGCAACGGTGGTGTTATCTATCCAGAGAGCCACTACGGACGCGACGCTCTTGTAGGTATCGCTCTCTTCCTCTCTTCATTGGCTCACAAGAAGTGCACAGCAAGCCAGCTCCGCTCCACATTCCCAAGCTATCAGATTGCCAAGAACCGCATCGACCTCACTCCGTCTACCGACATCGACGCTATCCTTGAGAAGGTTAAGGAGATGTTCAAGAACGAGAAGATTACCGATATCGACGGCGTTAAGATCGACTTCCCAGACAAGTGGGTTCACCTCCGCAAGTCGAACACCGAGCCTATCATCCGTGTATACAGCGAGGCTGCTACCATAGAAGAGGCCGACGCTCTGGGCAAGCAGCTCATGCAGGTAGTATACGACATGCAGTAAACCATTAATGTAAACCAAGAATACAACGACCGCAACATCCTCTCGTCAGGCTGTTGCGGTTTTTTGTGGTTCCTCCTATATTTAGAATATATCTCAAACAACATGGCAACGACACTGGAAAGCATAGCCTCAACATCCGTAAAGATATTCGACACCGAGCAACCCGAATTTCTGCTGATACAGCCCTCGGCACGACACGAGGAGAAGAACGACGGCTTGGCACGTGAGGCAGAACTGATACGACAAGGCACAAGCCACGGTTTCGCACTCGCAACATTCGACACCGAAGCCTGGGCGCAAGCCCTCATGCCGTGGCACGACGATGCTGTGTCTAAAGACGAGGAGGTAGGGCTGCATGCTCACGACACCCTATGCTTTGTGCTGCACGAGCTGCTGCCGTGGCTTAAGCAGCGATATGGCAACCTGCCCTGCATTGTGGGAGGCTACTCTTTAGGCGCACTTTGGGCTTTATGGGCAGCCTGCGAAACAGACGTGTTCGGTGCCGTGGCTGCCGCTTCGCCATCGCTATGGATAGAACGTTGGAACATCTACGCACAGGCTCACCCCATACAGGCAAAGAGCGTGTATCTTAGTCTTGGCGACAAAGAGGAGCACTGCCGCAACCAACGTATGCAGCAGATAGGCAACGGCGTGCGCATGCAGCACCAACTGATGCAGATGCAGCTTGGCAACAACCGCACAACACTCGAATGGAACAACGGCGGACACTTCGGCAACGAACCCGAACGCACCGCAAGAGCCTTTGTATGGTGTATGAAGAACATTAAATAACAAGATTTTACACCACACATTTCTATATTCGAACAAAAGTTAGTAACTTTGCAGAAAGTTTTTTATTATAAGGTATATATAGATGCAAGACATTAGAAACATTGCCATCATCGCCCACGTCGACCATGGCAAGACCACACTTGTGGACAAGATGATGTTGGCGGGAAAGCTTTTCCGCGACGGCCAGGATAACAGTGGCCAGGTATTGGATGCCAACGACCTGGAACGCGAACGAGGAATAACCATCCTTTCCAAGAACGTTTCTATCAACTGGAAAGGTACAAAAATCAACATTATAGACACCCCGGGACACTCAGACTTCGGTGGCGAGGTGGAGCGTGTGCTCAATATGGCAGACGGATGTATCCTCTTGGTTGACGCCTTCGAGGGTCCAATGCCTCAAACTCGCTTCGTTTTGCAGAAGGCTCTGCAGCTCGGACTGAAGCCTATCGTTGTAGTGAACAAGGTAGACAAGCCTAACTGTCGCCCAGAAGAGGTGTACGAGATGGTGTTCGACCTCATGTTCTCGCTCAACGCCACTGAGGACCAGCTCGACTTCCCCGTTGTTTACGGCTCTGCCAAGAACGGATGGATGTCTGAGGACTACAACGCTCCTACCGACAACATCGACTATCTGCTCGACAAGATTGTTGAGATAATACCTGCTCCTACCGTAATTGAGGGTACACCGCAGATGCTTATCACATCGCTCGACTACTCAAGCTATACAGGACGTATCGCCGTAGGCCGTGTTCACCGCGGTTCTATAAAGGAGGGAATGAACGTCACCATTTCTCACCGCGACGGCAAAGTGGAGAAGACCAAGATTAAGGAGGTTCACGTATTCGAGGGTATGGGACAGAAGAAGGTAGACGAGGTTCACTCGGGCGACATCTGCGCTGTTGTTGGCCTCGAGAACTTCGAGATTGGCGACACCATCTGCGACTTCGAAAACCCAGAGCCACTGCCTCCTATCGCTATCGACGAGCCTACCATGAGTATGCTCTTCACCATCAACGACTCGCCATTCTTCGGCAAGGAGGGCAAGTTTGTTACATCACGCCACATCAACGACCGCCTTCAGAAGGAGCTTGAGAAGAACCTCGCCCTTCGCGTGCGTCCTTTCGAGGACACCACCGACAAGTGGATTGTTAGCGGACGTGGCGTGCTTCACCTCTCAGTGCTTATCGAGACAATGCGCCGCGAGGGCTACGAGCTTCAGGTAGGTCAGCCTCAGGTTATCTACAAGGAGATAGACGGACAGAAGTGCGAGCCTATCGAGGAACTCACAATCAACGTTCCGGAGGAGTTCTCAAGCAAGATGATTGATATGGTGACACGTCGCAAGGGCGAGATGACATCTATGCAGACACTTGGCGATCGTGTCGACATCGAGTTTGACATACCTTCGCGCGGCATCATCGGTCTGCGTACCAATGTGCTCACAGCCAGCCAGGGCGAGGCTATCATGGCTCACCGCTTCAAGGAGTATCAGCCGTTCAAGGGCGAGATTGTACGCCGTATGAATGGTTCGATGATTGCTATGGAGACCGGCACAGCCTATGCCTACTCTATCGACAAGCTTCAGGATCGCGGCAAGTTCTTCATCGATCCGGGTGAGGAAGTATATGGCGGTCAGGTTGTAGGCGAGCACGTTCACGACAACGACCTCGTTATCAACGTTACAAAGGCAAAGCAGCTTACCAACGTTCGTGCCAGCGGCTCTGACGAGAAGGCACGCGTTATACCTAAGGTGGTTATGAGCCTTGAGGAGTGCTTGGAGTATATCAAGGGCGACGAGCTTGTGGAGGTTACTCCGAAGAGCATCCGTATGCGCAAGATTACTCTCGACCATCTTGCTCGTAAACGCAGCAACAAAGACTAATTTCTTGTCAACAAATATACTAACACGGATGTGTCCTTGGACCGGGAGGTCCGAGGACACATTTTTTTATCTTTGCACCGTTACTACTATACAATAATCACTCATTCTATGCGTTATATTATAAACTATATATAATAAGGTGTAAACAAAACTCACAACAATATGAAGAACAGATTATTTCTATCGCTTGCCACTCTTACCCTATCTGCTACGGCAATGGCACAGCAACCCAAGGCTGGCACAATATCCATCATACCAAGAGTGGGACTAAGCATGTCTACCCTACCCAACGACGAAATCATTGCCGTTGATGCCATAGACACACCCCTCTCATCACGCTACCGCACCACATTTATGGGCGGTGTAGACATAGACTACCAGTTCTTGCCCAACTACTCGGTAACGATCGGCGCCTACTATGCACAGCATGGATGCAACTAC
>USCM01000189.1 GCA_900553155.1 uncultured Prevotella sp.
ACTGGCTTCCCGCCAGTAGGCAACTCTACTATCGAGGAAATTGATATGAGCCAGGCTAAGATTGCCGCCAGCACGTACGCTTATCTCCCAAGTGGTTTTGGTGTATTCCGTGGCCTCAATGCTCTTACTACCGTAAAGATGCCGGCTGCTGAGGAAGCTGCCAACTTCAAGAGCTTGCGCTCTGCTTTCCAGAACTGCACAAGCCTTAAGTATATTGACATCTCAGGATGTGTAAATGTTTCTAACCTTACAGATGCCTTCTACGGTTGCCAGATTACAGAGGTAGACCTCTCGGGCTTCAAAAATATCACCGCCTGTGAGAGTACTTTCGACAACTGCGACAAGCTTATCTCAGTTAAGTTGCCAGCCAAGATAACACTGGGCAAATATCTCTTCGGCAGCAATTTCTCTCTTGCCACTATCGACTGGAGCGCTTTTGCTGGTACAGAGGCACCTAAGATGCCAAGCGGTATGTTCCAGTATGTAGACGAGCAGAAGGACCTCAAGAACATCACACTCATTGTTCCTGACGCTTTGGTAGAGTCGTTCAAGGCAAATGCCGATTGGGCTAAGCTCAACGTTGTAGGCACTACTTCTACTGGTATCAGCAATGTTGCTACTGACGCTTCGGCAGACAAGGTAATCTATACAATTGGCGGTGTAAAGGTAGCTGCTTCTAAGAGCGGCTCTCTGTCTAAGGGTCTTTACATCATCAATGGCAAGAAGGTAATGGTTAAGTAAGCCTAAAGCCTTACATTGATAGTTTAAAACAGAATAGGAGGTAAATGCCACAGATCATTTACCTCCTATTACTTTATATGCCTCCAAATAAGCAACTATTCGATAACCCAGTCTGTAATGTTTCCCTTCTCGCTGTCGAAGTTCACCCCCACCTTTGTTACGGGCAGCGCGCTTAAGGCAAAACGCTTGCCGTAGTTCTTAAGGTTTATTTGGTGCAAGGCGGTTTGGGCATCGCGGTTGAGCTTGAACTCAATGATAAAGATGCGCGTATGCGTCATCACCACCATGTCTATACGGCCATGAGGTGTATGTACCTCCACGTCTACCATATAAGGTGTGAGAAGTGAGAATACTACATATAGCATTTGCTGATAATGACCTTCGTGGTTCTTAACGTTACAATAGGGCACAGAAGCCAGAAAATCTTGAAGCAACCTAAGTGCTTCGTCCATATTCTCGTCTTTAACCAAGCACATCGCCAAACGCCGTGCTGTATTGGTAGTGGCAATGGTGTTGGGCGATACATAACTCGGTATGAGGGCACGGGTCAATCCGGTTCGCACCTCTTTGTTTGGTATATCCAGGGTATAGAAGTCGAAATCCTTGTTATAGTTCTTTATGGTGAGATATCCACTTTGATAAAGCAGCGGTGTAAGTGACGTCATATTCTCAGTAGGTGCATCAAATTCGTCTTTGTTGGCTTCTATCTGTCTTATCTCTGAAGGCTGTGTATTAAACTTCTTCATCATCTCCAAGAGATAAGTAGGTGTACCGGTTGAGAACCAGTAGGCGTCAAGATTGCCATTCGACAACGCTGCCAACAGACTGAACGGATTGAACACGTCGGGCGAGGGCCAGGCAAAGTGGTAGCCGTCGTAGTTGGAGCGCAATGCCTCCATCGTCTCTTCGTAGCTCTTGCCCAATCGCTTGCCAAGATACTCCACGTCCACCTTCATCTGCGTCTCGATCTCGTCGAGGGTGATGCCGCACAGACCTGCGTATTCGGGCAGCATGCTTATGTTGTTGATGTTGTTAAGCTCGCTGAAGATGCTAACCTGCGAAAACTTGGTTATGCCGGTGAGGAACACAAAGCGCAGATAAGGGTCGGCATCCTTAAGCGGACTGTAGAAGTTGCGCATAGTGTTGCGTAGTTGTACGAGATGCAAGTCTTCGTGTACAACGTCCAGCAAGGGAGCGTCGTACTCGTCGATGATGACAACAACCTTCTTGCCGCTCTTTTCATAGGCAGTTCTAATGAGATGGGCAAGCCTGTTGTTGGCATCCACTATCCTGTTCTCTATGCCCCATTTGCGCTCTTCCACCTTAAGCATCTCGTCAAGGTATCTCTCCAATGCGTCCTTCTCCATGTACTTGCCGCCGGCAAGGCTGAAGTGCAGCACGGGATGTTGCACCCATTCGGTCTCCAGCTTCTCAATGGCGAGCCCCTCAAAGAGGCTCTTCTTGCCCTCAAAGTAGCACTTCAGGGTAGACGCTAACAACGACTTGCCAAAACGGCGCGGACGGGTAAGGAATACATACTTCATATTGCCGTGGGTCATACGATAGATGTATTCGGTCTTGTCGATGTACAGTAGGTGTCGCTCGCGTATTTCCGAGTAGGTCTGTATACCTAATGGATAAAGCCTTGGAGTCATATTGCTGGGTTTTTGTTTATATGCTTTTACGTTATGCAAATATACAGATTTTTGGCAAGTGAAGCAAAGAATTGTTTAACATTTGGCATCCCTATTCTTTTTAATAAAACATAAAATTTCCGTATATAATAATGTATACGGAAAAATATTCTTACTTTTGCGCCCAAATTAAAGAAGACAAAGCAAAATCATGCAAGAAAACTTAGTAATCGTCGAGAGCCCCGCAAAGGCCAAGACCATAGAGAAGTTCTTGGGTAGCGACTTTAAGGTGATGTCGTCTTACGGCCACATCCGCGACCTGAAGAAGAAAGAACTCAGCATCGACAAAGATACACTTCAACCCGACTACGTTATTCCGAAGGACAAGGAAGAACTGGTAAAGAAACTTAAGGAAAACGCAAAGAAGGCACACAAGGTGTGGCTCGCATCCGATGAGGACCGCGAAGGAGAAGCCATCTCATGGCACCTTTGCGAAGTACTCGGACTGGACGAGGCATCGACCAATCGTATTGTGTTCCACGAGATAACGAAGCCAGCCATCCTGGCAGCCATCGCTCGTCCGCGCCACCTTGACATGAACCTTGTCAACGCACAGCAGGCTCGCCGTGTGCTCGACCGTATTGTAGGCTTCAAGCTTTCGCCCGTGCTTTGGCGCAAGGTAAAGCCGGCATTGTCGGCAGGCCGTGTACAGTCGGTTGCGGTGCGTCTTATCGTTGAGCGCGAACGCGAGATTCAGCAGTTCAAGAGCGAGCCTTACTATCGCATCAACGCCATATTTGCCATTACCAACGCCAATGGCTCACAGTCGGAGGTTAAGGCAGAGCTTGACAAGCGATTCGACAACCACGACGATGCCATTGCCTTCCTCAACCAGTGCAAGGACTCCGAGTTTACCGTCGACAGCGTGACAAAGAAGCCGTTGAAGCGTATGCCGGCTCCACCGTTTACCACCTCAACCCTGCAGCAGGAAGCGGCACGCAAGCTTGGATTCTCGGTTTCGCAGACAATGATGGTGGCTCAGCGCCTTTACGAGAACGGTCTTATCACCTACATGCGTACCGACAGCGTGAACCTCTCAAAGCTTTGCCTTGGTGCGGCTAAGGAGGAGATAGTGAAGTTGTATGGCGAGGAGTATAGCTCTACACGCACCTTCCACACCCACTCTAAGGGTGCTCAGGAGGCTCACGAGGCTATTCGTCCTACATATATGAGCAACACCACCATCGAGGGTACGTCGCAGGAGCGCCGTCTGTACGACCTTATATGGAAGCGCACTGCCGCAAGCCAGATGGCAGAGGCTCAGATAGAGAAGACAACCGTTGCCATTGCCATGAGCGGCAATAGCGAGCAGCACTTCATCGCAAACGGAGAGGTTGTAAAGTTTGACGGTTTCTTGAAGGTATACCGCGAGTCGACCGACGACGAACAGAATGAGTCGAAGGACGAGTTTGCACACAACCTGCCCGTAATAAATGAGGGCGACAAGCTCACACGACGCGAGATAACATCTACCGAGCGCTACTCGCAAGGCCCAACCCGATACACCGAGGCAAGCCTTGTGCACAAGCTTGAGGAGCTGGGCATCGGACGTCCGTCTACATACGCTCCTACAATATCTACAATACAGCAGCGCGAGTATGTGCAGAAGGGCGACAAGAAGGGCGAGGAGCGTCCTTACGTCATCGACACACTGCGTGGCATCAAGATAACACCTACCCGCAAGGTAGAGCTTACCGGCAACGAGAAGGGCAAGCTGCTGCCTACCGACATAGGCATCGTGGTGAACGACTT
>USCM01000190.1 GCA_900553155.1 uncultured Prevotella sp.
CATCCTGCTTGTATACAGGCGACTGCAGATACTGCTTGTCGCCAAGCTTAAGCGACGGAGCCGTTACGCTGTAGGCAGCACGGCTGTCGAAGGTCTTGCTGTCGGTAGTCCAGCTGTCGGGAAGGGTGCTGTTGGCAAAGTCGACCTTGTCCTCGAACGGAGTGCCAAGCTGCAAGGTATACACGTTGATGGTGTAGTACTCGGCTTCTTCCAGAGCTTTCCAGTTGGCAACGAACGATGTAGAGCCAACCTCGGTAGCGGCAGCCGTCTCCACCTTCTTGAAGTCGATGGTAGGATCGAGGGTCTTGAGGGTTATAAGGTTGGATGCCTTAGAGTAGAAACGGCCGTTTGTGGCATACAGCTCGTAGGCATAATTGGTAAGCGGGGTAAGTCCGGTAACCTTGAAGTTGTCCACGTTTCCAACCTCAGCCTTGTTGTAGTTGGCAACCACTGACTTCGATCCGTCCTCATTAACCTTGTATACAGTGAGCAGATAACCCGTAGCCGCGTCCACCTTGTTCCACGAAGCGGTAAAGCTTCCAGCCTTAATCTCGGTAGGCTCGTTGGCCACAACCTGGTCGAAGATGTCCTTGCCACCCTTGAACATGAATGAGATGATGCCGTTCTGCTCCTTTATCTCGGTGATAGGCGCATACAGCTTCTCGTTGTTCCATGTGCGCATAGAAGGCTTGGTGTCGTCGGTAAAGGCAGTGATGTTGGCGCTGCCCGGGAACGGGTCGCCCTCGATAGAGTAAGCCGAAGCGTCGTTGTCAGCCTCGACGATGTCGACGTACTGCTTGCCAACGTTGCAGATGTTCATGTTCCAGATGTCCGGAACGAAGTCGATGTGCCATACAAGCATACCGTGGTGAGGCAGATAGCTGTCCCAACCCTCCTGCTGGCGGTTCTCAAGCAGGTAGTATTCGGTGTCCTTCGGGGTCTTTATCAAGTACACGTCGTCGTAGTGGCCAATGTGTGTGGCACTGCGCATGGTTACGTTGCAGGGGTCGTCGAGGACGGTAGGCTCAACCCAGTTCATGCAGTAGCGCTCGTATACGCTATACAAAGGCGGTGTGCGTGTCTGGTTGTTGTAGCTGCCGTGGTCCATGATAGACCATTCGCCCGGTGTAAATGCCGAGGTGTATGTGGTAGAGTAGAGGTCGGGCAAGCCCAACACGTGTCCAAACTCGTGGCAGAAGGTGCCGATACCGGCAATAACCGAGCCGGCTCCGTCGCGCAACTCGTTAGAGCAAGCATAATGGTCGATGCGCTTACCGTCGAAGACGAACTCCTGGGTGAAGGCCTCGTGCAGGTCCCATGAGTGTGGCCATACAGATGCAGCCGGACCGCCATCGGCCTCGCCGTAGCCAGCGTAGTAGACGTATATATTGTCCACAACGCCGTCGTTGTCGTTGTCGTATACCGAGAAGTCGATCTGGTCGTCAAGCAGTGCGCAGGCATCGGTAATCATCTCGGCAGGGTGAAGGTCGTTGCCGCCCTGGTCGTTGCCGCCGTAATAGCTCATAGGTCTTGACAGGGTGATAGGTCCATAGACATCAAACTGTGGTGTAAACTGTCCGTTGGAGCTTGCCGTAAAGTATTCGAGCACGCTGCCTGTGGCACCGCTGTCGCTGTAGCCCTGCTGCTTAAGCTGGTTGCTGAAAGCCTCTTTAGGATTAGGCAGCGTAAACTTGACGTCGGAGAACTGAACCAAAAGCACCAACACACGTGGCGAACCCGTCTTGGGGAAGGTGCTGAGCTGGCTCTCGTACTTGTTGGAAGCGGTAGCCTTGAAGCGTGGCGAACGTTTAAGCATCAGCTCGTCGCGGCTTATCTGCTGAAGCTTCAAGGACGCGTCGCGGTCGATAGTGCTAAGCATCGTCTTAACCTCGCTTGTGCGGAGGTTGATGTTTGTGGCACGCACGTGGGTGTCTACAAGCTTCGAGTTCTCGTTGCGTGCGTAGGTAAAGTCGCCCTTGTCGTTGCGCAACAGAACGTATCCGTCGGTTGTGGTGTAGAAGTGGTGGTGCTCGTCGCCGTGCAGCTTCACCTCTATCTTTTCGCCGTTAGCCATAGTGTAGGTTATGGTGCCTTTCTTGGCAGGCATAGCCAAAGCCATGGCGGGTAGCAATGCTATCAATACGATTAGTAGATAGAATCGTTTGAATGATAATTCTTTATTCATAAAGTGAAATAATCGTTTGTCGCCTCGACAGAGACCAAGGACGTTTGCAGCCCTAAGTTTCTGTCTTGGCGAGTGAAGGGAATTATTACTTAACGCATACCTTGTAGGTGGCGCCGTCTACCTGTACGAGGTAGATGCCAGCCTGTAAGGCAACCGAGAGCTTGCCGCCCGTTGCAACACCAGCGTATACAAGTGCTCCAGAAGGTGTGACAACCTTTACAGCCGCATTGTCGGCAGCAACGATTATGCCGCCCTCGACGGTGCGTACAGAAGCCTTGGCATTGCTGCCTTCGACGTTGCCGATGCCGGTTGCAACCTGTACGGTGGCTTCGTTAGACCAGAGCGACTCGCCGCGGTCGTACACAGCCGACACGTTGTAGGTGTAGTCGTTGCCTACGGTTACGTCCTTGTCGGTGTAGGTGCAATCGTCTGTTGTGGCGATAAGCTCGCTGTTGCGATAGACGTTGTAGCTCTTGAACACAACAGGCTTGGTGCCCTGTACAAACTTGAGGTCGTCGAAGAAGATGCCGTCATTGTTTGTCTTGGTGACGTGGATGGCAAATCGGGTAGCGTCGGCAGGCAGCTCGGCGGAGCCACTGCAGGCTCTTGATGTTTGTAGCCTCGCCTACAGGCTTGAAGTCCTTAGGGTCGGTAGAGCCGGTAGAATAGCAAACAACAAACTGGTCGGCAGATGAGATGTAGGCGTACTTGTTGTAGCTTACAGCCGAGAACGAGATGGTCTGACCGCCAATGACCTCAGGCGATATAGCCCAGTAGTCGGGTGTGTCTCTGTAGCTGTAAGGCTTAGAGAAGGCAAGCACCTTGGTGCCCGACTTGGCAGCGTAGCCCTTGACGTTGTCGGCTATCATCACAGCGTTGGTTGTGCTGGCGTGGTTGTCGTCGATGCCGGTACACTTGGTGCCGTTGGCATTGACGAAGGTCCAACCCTTCTCGCCCTCAGCTGTGTATGATGTCCAGCCCTCGAAGTCCTCGCTTACGTTCTCCTGGCTGCCCTCTGTAGGAACCTCAGCCTTGGTCCAGTTAAGGATTATGGCCTCCTTCTCCTGCTTTGCGGCAAGCTCGGTAGGTGTAGGATAGTCGTTGGTCTCTACAGTTACGGTCTTGCTAACCTTATTGGGCTCGGTGCTCTCGTTGACGTCGTACACCAACTGAGCCTCGAATGTAAGTGTCTTGCCGGCATAGGCAGGCGTAGCGCGGAACTCGTACTCAAGAGCCTTGCTTGTGTCGCTGTTGATGTCGTCGCCCTTGACAGATGCGAGCTCCTCGCCGTTGAGGGTGAGCTTGACGCTGTAGCCAGTAGCAACCTTAGAGCCCTTGTTCTCAAGTACAGGCTTGATGGCGAATGTCTCGCCAAGCTTTACGCTTTCGGGTACGTCCATCTCTTCGAGCACAAGGTGGTTGTCGAGTATGTCCTTAATGGTGATGTTGTCTATACATACAGCAGCATAGCTGCCGGGCAGAGCGTTGAACACAATCTGCAAGTCGCCAGCCTTTGTGTCCTCCGGGATGTAGAACGAGAAGCGGTTCCAGCCCTTTGTGCCGCCCTTGACAGCAATGTTGTCGCCAAGGACGGTGTCGCCCTTGCTTGTGCGGATTATTGTCTGGATGGCGTTGGTATAGTTGAGTGACGGGTCCTGGTATACGTAGAAGTCGAGTCGGGGGTTCTTCATCTCCGAGACGTTGATTAATGGCGATGCTATCCATACGTTCTTGGCACCCGTGTTTTGGCACTTAAGCATACCGTTGTCCTCGTCCTGCGGACTGCAGCTTGGTGTGTACGACGATGATGTAGTCATCCACACGTTGGCGGTATTGCCCTCTACAGTCCATGTCTTGGTGTTGTAGGCATATTGGGCAAACGACTCGGCGTACTCGCCCTTATACGGATTGCCTATGAGGACTGTCTGACTTGTACCCTCGGCGCCA
>USCM01000191.1 GCA_900553155.1 uncultured Prevotella sp.
GCACTGTGCATCCCCTGCCTGTACGAGGTGCTCTGGTGCCTGACCCACGTCAACGAGTACACCAAGATCAACGCCATGTACGGCCCCTGCAACTACAAGGCCATCAACTGGGAGACCCGCCATCGGGCAAACCGACAAGTACGTACAGAAGAAGACAGACCGCATTGACTATCTACACACTAAACTGGACAAAGCAGAAACCCTGTCGGCCAAATACGAACTCTCCTACCAACTATACACCGAGTATCTGCCTTTTGTCAACGACTCAGCCATATTCTATCTTGAGCAGTGTACCGACATTGCCCGCCAGCTTAACGACCCCTCCAAGACTGGTGGCTGCCTGTCGCTTATGGCTCTATGCTGCTCCAACGCAGGCATTTACCTTGAATCGGTATCCATACTTAAAACCATCGACCCCTCCCAACTTAACGGCATCGACCTCGGACTATACTATTATGCCTATAGCCACGTGTCAAACGAGTTGGCTTATTACGGCAAGTTTGCCAATATGCGCAAGCAATATGCCGATGCCTCGACAAGATACTTCACATTAGCCCAACAGCATCTCCCATCCAACCACAAGTACAACTACATGTCGCAGGAGATAATGTTGCACAAGCACAACAACATCAAGCAATCGCTTTCCATCAACAACCAATGGCTACAACAAGTACAGCCTGGCAGCACCGAGTATGCCACAGTGGCTTACTACCGCTATCTTGACTATAAGGCAATGGGCGATTCGATACAGATGATGTACTGGTTGGCAGAGTCGGTGCTGTCGGATGTCAAGAACGCCGTAATGGACCAAGGCTCTATATGGGAAATGGCAAACCAGCTTATGAGCCGTGGCGACGTCGACCGTTCGTACCGATACATCTGCTTTACATCCGATTGTGCCGACCGCTTTGGCTCGCGTCAGCGTCTGTCGCACATCTCGCCTCTGCTGTCGCGCATAGCACAGGTGTACAAGGCAAAGGAGGAGAGGTCCAACCGCTCGCTGCGTTACACAATAACAGCTATCAGCATACTGTCGTTGTTGCTCCTTATAGCATTGGCATACGTACACCGCAAGCGCAACCAACTTGCCGTAACACGCGACCATCTCGCACAGTCGAATGGGCAACTGCAAGACACCAATGCCCAGCTATCGTCCCTCAACAACCAGCTGTCGTCCCTCAACTCGCAGCTCACCACCCTCAACTCGCAGCTGTCGGAGGCCAATAGGGTAAAGGACGAGTATGTAGGCCGATTCCTCCGTCTATGCTCCATATACATCGACAGGCTTGAGGACATACGCAAGAAGGTGATAAAGCGTGTCAAAAACAAACAGTATGCCGAGCTTGTAGAGCTTACACGCTCTGCCGAGTTCAGCAACAAGGAGTCGAACGAGCTGTACGCAAACTTCGACACAGCCTTCCTGCAGCTGTTCCCCACCTTTGTAGCCGACTTCAACGCTCTTCTTAAACCGGAGAGCCGGATAGCCCAATCCGACAACAACACGCTCAACACACCCATACGCATCTTTGCCCTTATACGTCTCGGCATAACTGACAGCAGCAAGATAGCAGAGTTTCTGCACTACAGCGTCAACACCATATACAACTACAGAGCCAACATAAAGAACGGAGCCATAGGCGACAGAGCCGAGTTTGAAGACAAGGTCAAGACCATTGGCATGCCCGAAAGCAATTTAAAATAAGCCATTTGTTATTGCTTTTCAAAAATTATATATACTTTTGCATTGCTCTTTTATAAATAAACAATACACTGTCAGGATAAAAACAACAACATTATGAACAACAAGAACAATGTAGGCGCAGACGGCTCTACCGAATTAATGGACAGCCGTCTACGCGAGCGCCGTATATATAAGGTAACCCTTTATGGCGCCATAGCCAACGTATTATTGTGCATAGCCAAACTGATTGCTGGTGTTATAGGCAGAAGTTCGGCAATGATAGCCGATGGTGTCCACTCGCTTAGCGACCTTATAACCGACATCATCGTCATTGCCTTTGTACGCATATCGAGCAAACCGCAAGACCGCGGACACGAATACGGCCACGGCAAGTACGAAACCCTTGCCACAACCATCATCGGACTGATGCTTCTCTTCGTCGGATTAGGCATCATGTGGAACAGCCTAACGCAGATATGGGCTTGCATACAGGGCGAGCACATCAAGTCGCCGGGTTGGATTGCCCTATGGGCAGCACTGCTGTCTATCGTTGTAAAGGAGTATCTCTTCCAATACACACGCCGTGCCGGACGCCAGCTCAACTCGCAGGCAGTCATCGCCAATGCCTGGCATCACCGCAGCGACGCCCTCTCTTCAATAGGAACCACCATCGGCATCGGCGGTGCCCTGTTGTTGGGCGAGCATTGGACGGTGCTCGACCCCATTGCAGCCTTTATCGTGAGCTTGCTCATAATACACGCATCCATAGAACAGCTGCGCCCCAGCCTTGGCGAGCTTGTAGAAAACTCGCTGCCCGAAGAGGTTGAGGACGAGATACGCCGCATCATCCTCTCATGCCCCGGCGTTGCCGACCCGCACAACCTGCGCACCCGAAAAATAGGCAACCGCAAGTCGGTAGACGTGCACGTGCGTATGGACGGCTGCATAAGCCTTAACGAGGCACACGACAAGACCAAGGACATAGAGCACCACATAAAGAACGCTATAGGCCAGGACACATTCGTGATGATACACGTCGAGCCTATAAAACACCCTGAATGTCAATGAAAACAGCAATCCTACACATTTAGTATATATAATATTGTGGATATGACGGAAATTGTATAATTTTGTAACCTAATTATTATTTCGCCATAAATAAAGATTAATGAAAGAATTTGTAATATCAGAAGTAAAGGCCGAGACAGCCGTTCTCGTTGGCCTTATAACCAAAGATCAGGACGAAGCCAAGACCAAGGAATATCTCGACGAATTGGAGTTTCTTGCCGATACAGCAGGTGCCGTAACCGTTAAGCGCTTTACACAGCGTGTGGGCGGACCGAGCCAGGTGACATACGTGGGCTCGGGCAAGCTTGAGGAGATACGCCAGTATATCGAGGACGAGGAAGAAGCCGAGCGCCCTGTGGGTATGGTTATCTTCGACGACGAGCTTACAGCCAAGCAGATACGCAACATAGAGAAGGAACTTGGCGTGAAGATTCTCGACCGCACTTCGCTTATTCTCGACATATTCGCCATGCGCGCACAAACTGCCGCAGCCAAGACGCAGGTAGAGTTGGCACAGTATCGCTATATGCTGCCGCGTCTGCAACGCCTTTGGACGCACCTCGAGCGCCAGGGTGGCGGCTCGGGTAGCGGTGGCGGAAAAGGCAGTGTGGGTCTGCGCGGACCTGGTGAGACCCAGCTCGAGATGGACCGCCGTATAATCCTCAACCGCATAACCCTCCTCAAGCAGCGCCTTGTAGAGATAGACAAGCAGAAGACCACACAGCGCAAGAACCGCGGCCGCCTTATACGTGTGGCTCTTGTGGGCTACACCAACGTGGGCAAGTCGACCATCATGAACCTCCTCTCTAAGAGCGAGGTGTTTGCCGAGAACAAGCTCTTTGCCACTCTCGACACCACCGTGCGCAAGGTTGTGGTAGAGAATCTGCCCTTCCTCCTTGCCGACACCGTTGGCTTTATACGCAAGTTGCCTACCGACCTTGTCGACTCCTTCAAGTCGACACTCGACGAGGTGCGCGAGGCCGACCTCCTGCTGCACGTCGTAGACATCTCGCACCCCGACTTCGAGGAGCAAATCAACGTCGTTGAGAACACCCTGAAGGATCTCGGTTGCGCCGACAAGCCGTCGATGATTGTCTTCAACAAGATAGACAACTATACCTGGACAGAGAAGGAGGAAGACGACCTTACGCCTATGACCAAGGAGAACATCACCCTCGACGAGCTTAAGCGCACATGGATGGCACGTCTGCACGAAGACTGCCTCTTTATATCGGCAAAGGAAAAGCAGAACATCGACGAGTTCCGCGACACCATATACAAGAAGGTGCGCGAGCTGCACGTACAGAAATACCCATATAACGACTTCCTATACGAAGTGGTAGACGAGTAAAAAACCCTATAAAACACATTCTTATGGTATA
>USCM01000192.1 GCA_900553155.1 uncultured Prevotella sp.
ATCTCCCTTATGCCAGCCTTGTAGTGGATGCTTGCAGTGGCTGCGGAGGGCTGCTTGTTGTCAGCAATAAACTCGAATCCGGCTTCGTGCAGATACGGCTCGCCGTAGCCGTTGGGCCACCAAAGGCGTATGCGCTGGTTGGCGAGGGTGGGGTGCTGCTGTGGTGAGAACACAATCTCGCGTTGTTCGCCTGCCTTCAGCGTTAGCTTCGTTTCAAACTTGAGGTTGCCTATCCATCCTCTCAGCGTTCCGCTGACCTCTTTGTCGAGCCAGTTGTGCGCCACGACACGTGGTGTAATGGTGGCAAGGGTGTCGGGCAGATTGTCGAGACGGGTGCTTACGACGGGGTCGGCGAGGGTGACGGATGTCGTGGACGTAAGGTACACGTCGTTCCAGATGCCTATGTCGCGACCTCGTATGGTTGAAATCCAGTCCCAACCGATAGTGGCGTGGAACGTTGGGTTGTCGGCGCCAAGTATGCCTCCGTTGTAGTCGGTGTTGAGGTGGTTCTTCTCCTTTATGGAGCCGGGGTGCGCGTTCTTGTGTATCAGCACAGCCAGGGTGTTGTCTCCACCATTAAGATAGGGCGTAATGTCGACCGTGGAGCGTGTAAAGGCGCCCTCTATGCGGTCTATCTTCTTGCCGTTGAGCCATACGTCGGCTTTCCAGTTGATGCCGTCGAAATTGAGCAGCACACGCTGCCCCCTCATCTGCTGCGGCAGCGAGAAGGTGCGGCGGTACCAGAAGTTGGAGTTGAAGTAGGCATCGCTTATGCCAAACATATTGTCGGCATAGTTGGGGTTGGCAAGAGCGCCGTAGTTTACGAAGCTTGTGAGCACCGTACCCGGCACGGTAGCCGGAATCCAACCCTCGTCTGTCGTAAACTTGTCGGTGGACAACGTCTCGCCACCCACTGCCACTTGCGAGGCTCGGCACACCTGCCAGTTGCCGGCATTGAGCATCAAGCGGTTGTCGGCATACGTGTCGTTGGCTACGGGCAGGGTGCGCTTGCTGCCCTTGCCCTCAACCTTAAGCTCGCTCAGTATATAAGCCTTGGTAGGCACATTGCCCGTCTTGGCAACGTCTATGCTGCCTCCGTCCATCGTAACACGCACGTATCGGCAACCTATGCCGTTAAGGCTTATGCGGTCGGTGCTACGCTTGCTGTTGTCGGGCAGGTCGGCCACACGGCGCCACTGCCGCGCGTCGTCGCTCACCTCTATATATCCGTGTCGTGGACGGCGAATCCACATAAGGTTGACGGCAGACACTGTCGACTTGCCGGCGAGGTCTACTTGCGCCCACTCTTTGCCTTCGCCGCTGCTCATCCATGCGCTGCCAAAGCGCGAGTTGGGTATTAAGTCAGCCAGCACACGCTCGGCGTTGTTGTAGAAGCCGATGTTGAAGACATTCCAGTAGGCAGCCCCGTCCATGCTAAACTCCAAGCGCATGGCGTTGATGTCGTGGCAGCCTTTGGGCAGGTCGAACTGCAGGCGGATGTCGCGCTGCGGCAGTAGGGAGGTGTCGGTCTGCTTGTTGGGGTCGCTGCTCACCTTCTGTTTGGACAGAGTTCCGGGCAGACCGGTGCCCTTGCTCTCAGCCACCACACGCCAAGCGCCCTTGCCCTTGCGTCCGCTGGGCATCAGCACACGTATGCTGTAGCCGTTGGTGGCTTTGCTCTCGTCGTAAGCCACGTTGCACCTTAGGCTAATGCGGTTGGCTTTTACAGACATCGCCGTCCACTGATATTGCAGGTAGTTGGCGCTGCCCATAAGCGTGTTGCGTGAAAACTCGCCCCCGTCTATAGCCCATTCGCGTTCGCGTCGTGGCAGAGGCCCGTCGGCGTTGCTCACGGTAAGGGTAGGGGGCATGGTCGTTGTAAGTATGCCGTCGGTAAGAAGCTGGCCCGTAAGGTTGTAGTCGAAGCACGACGAGGTGCTGACCTGGCGCATCAGCGAGAGGTTGTCGTCGGTGCCGGGTGTGGCTGCAAGGGCAGTAGAGGCAAATAATGATGATGCCATTAAGATGATGGCTAAAAATCGGGAGTTGGTCATATAAAATGTGGTTTTGTAGTATTCGTGGCTTAGTGTGGTTTCGGCTTAAAAGCGTTAAGACAATGCGAAGATATGAAAAGAATTTGAATTGAACAAGCAATTTATAATAGTAAAGATGTTTTACTCAGATTTTTACATTACCTTTGCATAACATTTAGAATAATGTAGAATCTTAAACAGAAAACAAGGTACTTGTACTAACAAAATGGAATGGATTGAAAGTCTTTTCACGATACACTCAGCCATACAGACAATAGTGGTGCTCTCGCTTATTGTGTCTACTGGCCTTGCCCTTGGCAAGCTGCACATCAAGGGCATCTCGCTCGGTGTGGCGTTCGTGTTCTTCATCGGCATCGTGGCAGGTAGCCTGCACTTCTCTGCCGACGAGCAGATGCTCAACTTTGCCGAGACACTCGGCTTGTCGCTCTTCGTGTATGCGCTCGGCTTGCACGTGGGTCCCAACTTCGTGGGTATGATGCGCAATGAGGGCGTCTCGCTCAATATGTGGGGCTTGGGTGTTATAGGCCTTGGCACGGTTATGGCGCTCGCCATGTGCCTCGTGTTGCCTATAACGGTGCCTGACATGGTAGGTATATTGTGTGGCGCCACCACCAACACTCCGGCTCTCGGTGCTGCCCAGCAAGCCCTTGCCACAGCCCATATGTCGAGCAGCGGCGCCGCCCTTGGATGTGCCGTTACCTATCCGTTGGGTGTTGTAGGCGTCATTGTGGCTATGATATTGCTGCGCAAGTTTGTTGTGCGGCCCGAGGATCTCGGCCCTCATAAGTCGGACGACGACGACCAGACCTTCATCGGACAGTTTGTTGTGGTTAATCCGGCAATATCCTGCAAGACCATTGCGGAGATATCGCAGAAGACCCACCGCCACTTTATCATCTCGCGCATCTGGCGAGGCGACAACGTCATTGTGCCGCTTGCCTCTACCGAGATGCAGATAGGCGACAACGTGCTTGTTGTCACCACACGCGATGAGGTGCCTGCTATGGACATCCTCTTCGGCAAGCGTGTGGAGAAAGACTGGAACCGCGACCATATCGACTGGAACGCTATCGACTCGTCGGTGGAGAGCCGTGTGATAGTGATGACACGCACCAAGCTCAACGGCAAGACGCTCGGCTCGCTGCGTATGCGCCAAACGTACGGCGTAAACGTGTCGCGTGTGATGCGTGGCGACATCAAGTTGCTTGCCACCGACTCGCTGCACCTGCAGTATGGCGACCGACTTACGGTGGTTGGAACGCACGAGGACATTATTCATGCGGAGGCTTTCCTTGGCAATGCGGTACAGGTGCTTAACGAGCCTAACCTCGGCGCTATCTTCTTCGGTCTTTTCCTCGGCTTGGCTGTGGGCATGATACCTATCTCCATACCCGGAATGAGTGCTCCGGTGAAGCTTGGCATTGCCGGCGGACCGATTATTATGGGTATCATCATCGGAGCCTTGGGCTCACGAGTACACTTTATAAGCTACACCACACGTTCGGCTTCGCTCATGCTGCGCAAGCTCGGACTGTCGTTATATCTTGCCTGTCTGGGTCTTACGGCAGGTAAGGACTTCCTTGCCACCATCATCCGTCCTGAGGGACTGATGTGGGTGGGCATCGGCGTGGTGCTCACTATCCTCCCGCTACTCATCATCGGAGCTGTGGCATTGAGGTCTAAGAAGTTCGACTTCGGCACCATCTGCGGATTGCTCTGCGGCTCAATGGCAAACCCAATGGCACTTAGTTATGCCAACGAGACTATCCCCGGCGACCGCGCAGCCGTAGCATACACATCGGTTTATCCCCTCGGTATGTTTATACGTGTGATTATTGCGCAAGTGATAATAATGTTTATGGTGTAAGGAGTGTAGAATTAAGAGTTACGAATTAGGAGTTACGAATTGGTTGCAGCAGAGCTGCAATTGAGAATTAAGAGTTAGGAATTTCCAACTAATAATATATAACTCGACTCCTAATTCGTAACTCTTAATTCTTAACTCCTAACTCCTAACTCTTAATTGCAGCTCCGCTGCAACCAATTCTTAATTCTTAACT
>USCM01000193.1 GCA_900553155.1 uncultured Prevotella sp.
ATCTCAACGGCGTAAGCAGCGTAGCCGTATACGGCGGCAACGACGGCAACCGCTACGACCAGGAGCTTAAGAGCTTCCAGATGGGTGCCGATGTGGTGATAGCCACACCGGGACGTCTGATAAGCCACATATCTCTCGGTTCTGCCGACCTTAGCAAAGTATCGTTCTTCGTACTCGACGAGGCCGACCGTATGCTCGACATGGGTTTTGCCGAGGATATCAAGATGATAGCAAGCAAGCTGCCCTCTACATGCCAAACCATTATGTTCTCGGCTACTATGCCCGACAAGATTGAGGAGCTGGCAAAGACGCTGCTCAAGAACCCGGTTGAGGTCAAGATTGCCGTGAGCAAGCCTGCCGAGAAGATTAAGCAGAGCGCATACGTGTGCTACGAGACACAGAAGATTGGCATCATCAAGGACCTCTTCCGCAAGGGCGACCTAAACCGTGTCATTATCTTCTCGGGCAAGAAGCAGAAGGTTAAGGCCATTAACCGTACGCTGCAGCAGATGAAGATAAACTCGGGCGAGATGCACTCGGACCTGGAACAGGCTGAGCGCGACGAGATTCTGTATAAGTTTAAGTCGGGTCAGATTGACGTGCTCGTCGCTACCGACATCGTAGCCCGTGGCATCGACATCGACGACATAGCTATGGTTATCAACTTCGACGTGCCGCACGACCCCGAGGATTATGTTCATCGTATAGGCCGTACAGCCCGTGCCCAGCGCGACGGCATCGCCATTACATTTGTGGCTGAGGACGAGATATACAGCTTTAAGCAGATTGAAAAGTTCCTCGGACGCGAGGTTGAGAAGGCTGCCATACCCGAAGAGTTGGGCGAGACACCCGACTATAATGCTGCTACTGGCAAGTCGAGAAACAACCGCAACCAACGTGGTCGCGGTCGCGACAACAACGGCAAGAACAACGCTAAGGGCAATGGCCGCAACGCCAAGGGCAAGAATCGCAAGCCTAAGGACAATGCACTGGCTAATGCTGAGGGCAACAATGCACAGGCCAATGCAGAAGGAAAAAATGTAAAGGCTAACGCTGAGGGAAAGTCGGCTGCCGAGAACAACCAGCCTGCAGATGCTGCAAAGAACACTCGCAAGCGCAAGCCACGCCGCAAGCCAGAGAATAGCGAGAACGCAGGCGAGAATGGCGAGAAGCCTAAGCGTAACAATAACGCAGGCGAGAATGGTGAGAAGCCTAAGCGCAACAATAACGCTGGAGAGAACGGTGAAAAGCCTAAGCGCAACAATCAGCAGCGTAGACGTCAGCAGCGCAAGCCAGGCGAAGAACGTCGCCAAGGCAACCGCCAAAGAACCGACCGCAAGGAACAGAAGACCAATAAGCCTGTAGCATCTGTTCCGGCTGTTAAGCAATCAAGCGCCCTGACACAGATTCTAAAGAAGCCACTAAACTGGCTTAAGTCATTAGGAAAGAAGAAGGATTAAGCCAACGACACGTTGGTAGGGCTTTAATAAAAAAAGTGCGGCAGGATAACATCACGTGTTACCTGCCGCACTTTTTTTATCTTACAATTTTCTTACCATTCTTTATCACCACGCCCTTATAGCCGTCGCCTACCTCAATACCTTGTAGGTTGTACGTCTTATTGTTAGCAGGGCGAACGGTTGTGACAGTCTCAATACCGGTACCTGTACCACCGTTGTTTATCACATAAGTAATCCACTCGGGTATATATCCAAGACGATGTTGCATCTGAGCCACATACAGCGAACCCGGTGTTACCTCCTTGCCCTGGTTCTCGTTGAGCTTCATCTGGTCGTCCTTGAACTTTATCTCCTTGCCGTGGAATCCAACCATTGTTGGAGGCAGAACCTTATACCAGCCTTCTTTTATGTCTTCTACCCACCAGTTGAATGGGTTGTCGTTTACGCTTTTGGCAAGACAGTTGAAGTTCCATATTGTGAGGTCGTCCAAGTGGTTAGGTATCTGTGCCTTGTCGCCACCCATACGGTATCTCATAAAGCCACCGCTACACATATCGAAGAGCGAGGCACGAGGCTGTGTGGCATGGCTCTCGAAGCACGAGTCGTCGCCCCACTTGCAGCGCCATATCACGTTGCCGATGCTATGCTTAGATATACCGCAAGCGTGATACTGACCGAGATTCTTTAATGGTTTCAAGAAGGAAGCATCCGAATTAAGATAACCATCGCTATGGTCGTACACCATACCAATAAAGCCGCGGGCAGAGTTTGCCATACGTATAGACGAGTGACCGCGGTTGCCGCTTATCTCTACGTCGATGCAGAGAGAGTTGGCGCAGTCCTGGAATGTCATACACTCGCTAATGCTCTCGAAATCGACACGGCGCATCCATGAGTTGACGCAGCGTGTAAACTGCAAAGGCTTGTAGGCGCCATCGTCTTTCCATGAGGCATGATGATGGAAGAACTCGGTGCTATAGCCTAAGAACTTAAGGTCCTCTATACCCACTTCCTCGTAATGAGCGTAGGTCTTGATAGTCCAACCGTAATCCGGATTAACGGCGTGCATAATAGGCTCCTCAAAGGTAACGACGTTGCCGTCGATAGACTTTATCTGATGGCGGTCTATCACCTCGACACCAGCCAAAAGGTTGGTCATAGACGATTGAGCCTTATGTCCAAGCAGTTCTTCGTCGATTACCTTCTTGTCGGCATTAAGCAAGTGCAGCTTAACCCAGTCGCCTACCTTAAGCTTCGAAGCATCGTCCACCTCAATAGACATATCGTTCTTCTTGGCAGAGCCTGTAACCTTGGCAAGCTCCACGTCGTCGCCGCCGCCGTTGTGGCGCACCTGCATCATCTGTGGCGAGCTGTACATCACCTTAGGGTCGGTTGGCTGCATTTCGGCATCCATCGCAATAGTGGTCTTGTCGCGTCCGGCTCCCTTGATGATGAGGTGTCCCATGTTGATGTCTATACGGTGAGACACCTGCTTCTTGGTGCCGTCGGCCTGTTCCTTGAAAGTGTCGTCGTCCTTTGAGTGAAGGATAAACTCGCCCTCAGGGAAATAGATAATCGCGTTGGCGTTGGCATTGGGGTTGCCTATAGCCTTGAGCACCTTTAAGAAAGCGTCACGGTCCGACTTGCCGTCGTCAGGCACAGCACCATAGTCGCACACATTATATATTTTATAGCCAAGCTTCTTGGCAAGCGTCTGCACGTCGCCGTCTACAGGCAACGACAATCCGTGGTTGTAGCCTGCATACGAGAAGTCGAGCAGCACATTGTCGTCTGCCTTGTCTACAAACTTCTGCCATGCCGGTGTATCCTGAGCATGGAGGCTTGCGGCAGTAGAGAGTGCCGCAAATAATAAAGATACTAATTTATTCATTATATAAACAATTCTACTTCATTATCTTCTTTCCGTTCTTAACAACAACACCCTTATATCCTTCTCCCACTTCTACACCATCGAGGCTATAAGTCTTCGAAGTCTTCTTGTTGTTTACTATGAGGATGTTGTCGACGCCTGTTGTATTGTTCTTGGCATCATTTATCCACTGTGGGGTTGAGCCAAGACGCTTAGCAAGCTGAGCCTCGTAGAGCGAACCCGGAAGCACTTCCTGTCCCGGGTTCTCGTTGAGCTTCATCTCGCTCTCCTTGAAGTTGATGCTCTTGCCGTGGAATCCTACGAATGTTGGAGGCAACACCTTGTTCCAGCCATTCCATACATTTGTCGACCACCAGTTGTAAGGGTTAGGGTCGGTATCGCTTGTGGCAAGACAGTTGAAGTTCCATACAATGAGGTCGTCAAGGTGGTTAGGCAGTTCGGAGATGGCTCCACCCATACGGTTCTGCATAAAGCCGCCGCTGCAATTATCAAACAACGAAGCGCGTGGCTGCTTGGCATGACTCTCGAAGCAAGCATCGTCGCCCCAAGTGCAGCGCCAGATAACATTGCCTATACTCTGCTTGGAGATGCCGCAAGAGTGGAACTGTCCGAGGTTCTCCATACGGTTCTTAAACTCTGTATCTGCTGTAAGGTATCCGTCGGTGTGGTCGCTAACCATACCAATGAATCCGTGTGCCGAGTTCTGCATACGTGCCGTCATCGTTCTCACGGATACTCACACAGCGGAACAGGCGCTGGC
>USCM01000194.1 GCA_900553155.1 uncultured Prevotella sp.
CTATTGGCAGGTGTAACATCATTTGGCAACGACAAGGAGAATCTCGAAGAAGCATATAAATATGAGTATACTTATGACGAGGTGGTACCCGATTTCGTCACTTCAGACATATCCTATTTTAAGACCGATGGAGTATGGACGAAGGATCTAAGATCAAAAAAGACCGACGTCACTCGCGATGAAAAAGGACGTGTTACTGAAGTTGTGAAGTATCGTATGAACCAAAAGGGAGAGTATATTACAAGCGAAAAAGACGTTATCACTTATGGCGAAGACGGCAAACCATCGCAAATTAAAGTATACCAATACTATGAAGATAATGAAACTGGTGAGGCAAAGTTGGCTCAAGCCATAGCCTACACGGATATAGTGTGGAAGAATTGCGACAACCAGATTCTTAACGGTCATATATTATTTCAAGGCGCAAACCGTATTTTGAGTGCCAAAATCATTGTCAATGATGCGGAACATGGCAGTATAAAAGTAGAATACGGCCCAGGAGAGAAGGACTATACAGTTATTGAAGAAGCAACACCTCAAGGCCTTAGCATCAAGACTATAAATAGAACAGAATGGCGCGAGATAAATCCTTACGACAGCTACTCTATCCTTAATAGAAGGGAAACTTATAGTAAGAACAGCGACGAGCCAGAAGTGAGTGTCAATTATGAATCTGTCACTAACGACGCCTATGGCTACCTGATCGAAAGAATAAACAGAAACGAAAATAATGGTGTGATAACATCGTTCTATAAAGAAATTGGCGAGGTGGAGTATGACAAAACATACGGCTATCCACTCGTTTACACCGTGAGCAGAGCAGAATCAATGGACGGTTCAGAGCCAGTGCCAGTGCCTGGCTACCGCATGGAATTCTCCGACTATAAAAACTTCCGTGAGACTACAGGCATAGACAACGTGGCTGTTGAAAACAACGACAACGCCCCCGTGGAATACTTCAACCTCCAAGGCGAACGCATCAACAAGCCTTCAAAGGGATTGTACATTCGCCGTCAGGGCAAGTTGGTGCAGAAAAGCATCGCCCAATAAGCCTGCAACAAGGTTGCAGTTTGTCGGGGAAAGGCTTTCAGTTAATATATGGCAGGGCTTTGACAAAAACCGATAAAACACCCTATTGTGGGCAAAACCCTTCGGGTTTCAATAAAAGGTATGACGTATGGTCTTACGAGAGCAAGCTCTCGAAACCCATACGTCATACCTTTTATTGGTGCAGCAAGCTGCACTTAGCCCACAATAGGGCGATAAACATAAAAAACATTTGGCTGCAACCACACAGAGTATAGGATGCTTAAATCGTTTGCGAGCATCCGGCTGTTTTTTATGTTTATCGCCGTATATATTTTCCGAGTGGCACATCGTGCCACTGCTTTACATATAGACAAAGCTGTCGAGAGCTTGCTCTCGTAAGGCTTTATATATATGTAAGGCAAGTCGAAGACTCAGAAAATATATACGGGGTTTTATTTGTTTTTGTCAAAGCCCCCCATTCACCCCCTAAAAACCAACAAATTAAAATATTTATCGGCTTGATATTCTTTAATTTAGCCTTTTTTCATTACTTTTGCAATTTTAAGATACTACATCAAAGGCAAAAAATCAAACAAGAATTAGAATAGATGTCAGCAATAGAAATACGCAAAGTGGAATCGCGCAGCGACCTGCGCACCTTTATCGAGTTTCATTACGACCTTTACGAGGGCAACGAGTACGACGCTCCTAACCTCTACACCGACGAGGTGAACACCCTGCGCAAGGACAAGAACGCCGCCTTCGACTTCTGCGAGGCCGAATACTTCATTGCCTATAAGGACGGCAAGGTGGCGGGCCGTGTGGCAGCCATCATCAACAATAGGGCCAACGAGAAGTGGCAGCGCAAGGCTGTGCGCTTTGGTTGGATCGACTTTGTCGACGACATCGAGGTGTCAAAGGCCCTGTTCAAGGCTGTTGAAGACTATGGCCGCTCTATGGGTATGACCGAGATGATAGGTCCGCTCGGATTCACCGATATGGACCCCGAGGGCATGCTTACCGCCGGATTCGACCAGCTCGGCACACAGGCCACCATCTACAACTATCCCTACTATCCCGAGCACATGGAGCGCCTGGGCGGATGGGAGAAGGACAACGACTACGTAGAGTACAAGCTGTATGTACCCGACCAAATACCAGAGAAGTATGCCAAGGTAGCTCAGATGATACAGAAGCGTTATAATCTGCACATCAAGAAGCTAAAGAAGGACGAGATATTTGGCGAGAACGGATACGGTCAAAAGATGCCACCTTTGGCCACCTCTACGGCTACTCTACACTTTCGCAGCGACAGATAGACCAGTACGTCAAGATGTATCTGCCGATGATAGACCTAAGCCTCGTGTCGCTTGTCGAGGACTGGAACACACCCGACCACAAGCTCATAGGTGTGGGCATAACGCTGCCTTCGCTTACACGCGCTTTGCAGAAGTGCCGCAAGGGTCGCCTCTTCCCCTTTGGATGGATACACATCCTGCGTGCCTTGAAGCGTCATAAAACCAACATCGTGGACCTGCTGCTCGTGGGCATCCTGCCCGAGTATCGTCCTAAGGGCGCCAACGCCCTGCTCTTCTACGACCTCATACCGCGCTATCAGAAGTACGGCTTCGAGTGGGGCGAGACCCACGTGGAGATGGAGACCAACGAGAAGGTGCAGGGACAGTGGCAGTATCTTGAGCGCGAGTGTCACAAGCGCCGCCGCTGTTACAAGAAGAATATTAAGTAAAAATGGAAGAACAAAACATTCAACCCACAGTACAGTATACCGACGACAACATCCGCCACCTCTCCGACATGGAGCACGTGCGCACCCGTCCCGGTATGTACATCGGTCGTTTGGGCGATGGCAATCTGCCCGAAGACGGCATCTATGTGCTGCTTAAGGAGGTAATCGACAACTCGATAGACGAGTTTAAGATGAACGCCGGACGCCGTATCGAGGTCGACATCGACGAGCGTCTGCGCGTGTCGGTGCGCGACTACGGACGCGGCATACCTCAGGGCAAGCTCGTCGAGGCTGTGTCGGTGCTCAACACCGGTGGCAAGTACGACTCCAAGGCGTTCAAGAAGAGCGTCGGCCTTAACGGTGTGGGTGTGAAGGCGGTCAACGCTCTCTCTGCCCACTTCGAGGTAAAGTCGTACAGAGACGGCAAGGTTAGGGCGCTGAAGTTTGAGAAGGGCAACCTTACCGACGACCAGACCACCGACACCGACGACGAGAACGGCACATACATCTACTTCGAGCCAGACCCAACGCTCTTTGTTGACTACTCGTTCCACGACGACATCGTGGAGACGATGCTACGCAACTATACCTACCTCAACACGGGTCTTACCATCATGTACAACGGTCATCGCATCCTGTCGCGCAATGGTCTTGCCGACCTCCTTACTGACACCATGACCACCGACCCGCTTTACCCCATCATACACGTCAAGGGCGAGGACATAGAGATAGCCTTTACGCATACCAACCAGTATGGCGAGGAGTATCACTCGTTTGTCAACGGACAGCACACCACCCAGGGCGGCACCCACCAGAGCGCCTTCAAGGAGCACATAGCGCGCACCATAAAGGAGTTCTTCGGCAAGAACTACGAGTTCACCGACATACGCAACGGCCTTGTGGCTGCCATAGCCATAAACGTGGAAGAACCTATGTTTGAGAGCCAGACCAAGATAAAGCTCGGCTCTCTGCAGATGTCGCCGGGCGGCGAGAGCATCAACAAGTATGTTGGCGACTTTGTCAAGCTTGAGGTAGACAACTTCCTGCACATCCATGCCGATGTGGCTGAGGTTATGCAGCAGAAGATTACCGAGAGCGAGCGCGAGCGCAAGGCTATGGCTGGCGTTACCAAGTTGGCTCGCGAGCGTGCCAAGAAGGCCAATCTGCACAACCGCAAGCTGCGCGACTGCCGCATCCATTTCAGCGACGCCAAGAACGAACGCAAGGAGGAAAGCTCCATCTTCATCACCGAGGGCGATTCTGCCAGCGGAAGCATCACCAAGAGCCGCG
>USCM01000195.1 GCA_900553155.1 uncultured Prevotella sp.
GTTGATGCTTAGTGTGTTAAGTGGTTGCAGATAAGGTTGCAGATGCGGTGTTATCTGCAACCAATAGATGCGGATTGTACGTTAGTAGTGGGTTGCAGTGGTGGCAGATGGTTGCAGATAAAATTAGTCATCTGCAACCACTTGTCTCTCTATTTAAATTGTTGATATACAATGGATTAAACTATACAGGATAGACGACGGTTGCAGAGTGGCAGATAATTCCGTATGAACATAAACGACCTTCCAACTAAGGCTTAATTGGTCGGTCATTAAGGCTTGATTGGTAGGTCATTAGGGCTTAATTGGTCAGTCAGTAAGGCTTGGTTGGAAGGTCGTTAAGGCTTGGTTGCTTCCTAAGCGTAGCTGTGCATACCTCCCAAGAAGTAGTTTACGCCAAAGTAGGTCATGATGATTGTGCAGAACGCCACAACCATAAATACATGATAAACCATTGGCTTATGCAACTGAGGCAGCGACTTTGGATGCAAGGCGGCAGCATACACCATGAAGGTGATAAGTGCCCACACCTCCTTAGGATCCCATCCCCAGTATTCGCCCCACGACACGTTAGCCCATATAGCCCCTACAAAGATGCCGATGCCAAGTGTAGCCATGGCAGGGTAGAGAAAGAGCAGCGAGAGCTGTTGCAGTGCAAGCATAATGTCGGCGGCGTTGTGGTTGAGGTAGCGCACGATGATGGCTGTCAAGCCACATATAAAGGTGAGCGACAGCAAGGCGAAGCCCATCATTATGATAGACACGTGGATGCTGAGCAAGGGCGAGTTGAGCACCGGCATGATGTGCGTTATCTGCGGGTCCATCTGCGCTATATGACTGACAAGCAAGAAGAAACCCGACATCAGGAAGCCGCATGTAAGCAGTATGCGGAACTTGAAACTAAGCGCCAGCGATACCAACAACACTATCCATGCCACGAAAAGCATCGTCTCGTAACCGTTAGCCATAGGCAGTGTGCCGCTTATCGTCCAGCGCAGATACTCGCAGTAGCTGAGCGAGAGTAGGGCTATAAGCATCACGGCACGCGACAGCCAAGCTATGAGGATGTCGGCATGCGTGTCGTAGCAGTTACCCGTGCGGCAGCGGCATAGTCGTGCCAAGGTATACATAAAGGTTACGAAGCCCATCGTTAGGCACAACATAAAGAGATTGGTGGCAAATGGTATGTCGTTGTACGTGCGTTCGGCTTCTACCTGCCTGGCTGTAGGCAGCGACGAGCCAGCGTTAGACATCTGATACTTGCGCATCTTCTCCACAATAAGGTCCATCTGCTTGTAGTTGCCGGTCATAGCCTCGTTGTGCAGTAGGGCGAATACCGACTTGACAAACTGCTGCTGGCGGCTGTCCATAGTCTGCGGCAAGGCATCGGTAGGCGCAAGCCATGTGGTCTTGCCTTGTTGGGTATAAGGAAAAATCTTAAGCAGCACGCTGCGTTGCACATCCATAAGCAGCTGCATCTTGTCGTCAACGTCCACAGCTTGCGTGTTGAATTTGTCGTGGTTGCCATTGTAATATTCCTGTACATAGGGGCCGATGGTATATCCGCCCATCTCCTGGTTGAAGAAAGAGTTGGCAGACACGTAGTCGGGCAGCTGCAGCGTCTCCTTCATCTCGCCGCCCTTAATTTTAAGCATAGGCTCGTTCATCCACTCTTCTCCCCAGAACATCCATCCCGTAAGCACCTGCTCGGCGGTAAGCCCCTTGTAGTTGTTGGTGCCGTAGAGCTTCTTGGTGAAGTCGATGGCGAAAGTCTGCATAGGGCAGATGCGGCTGTTGTATAAGATGAAGAGATTGCCAAAGCTGGCGGCGGTAGCTTCGGGCAGGTAGTGTGCCTTAACGTCAGCGGTGTTGTCGGCTGCAAAAGCGCAGTTAAGCTTAGGTGTACACAAGGCAAAGAGCACCGCTACAAGCAATGCTCCACGCTTGAGCGCATTGCTGCGCAAAAGCTTACGGTATGCCCCCCGAGGGTCGAGGAGCATACCAACAAGTGATACAAACAGAAGTGCATAGCCCGTGTATGTAAGCGGAATGCCGATAGGGTCGGCGTTGGTAGAAAGCGATGCACCAAGCATATCGTTGTCGTACGACGCTTGGTACAATCGCATAGAGCCAAAGCTAAAGATGTTGTTCATAGACACTTTGCCTTCTACTGTCTTGCCGTCTTTGCTGATGGTAAACACGGACACGTAGTCTTGCGCAGCGTCGGTTCCGGCGTGATACTTCACGTCGAAGCTGTCGAGACGAATCTCGAAAGGCAGCGTTGCCTCGCGACACTGGTTGTTGTTGTCCATCATGGTGTACTGACTTGTAAACACGCCCTTGCGCAGGTGTATAACACCCCTTTCGGAGCTAACGTGTGTAACGAAAGCTCCGGCAAGGATGATGACAAAGGACAGGTGCAGGGCAATGCCCGTCCATGCCTTGGTGATGTGTCGCACAAAATACACTATCGACAAGGCGGCAAGTACAGCCCACAAGAGCACGAACCACCATGAGCCGTAGATATAGGATGCAACAAAATCGCTGCCCTTATACTTCTCGACGATAGTGGCTGCACCCATGCACACGATGACGAGAATGTAGACGGCAAACAGTAGGGGCTTTGTGGTTTTCTGCATAATGTGTGTCTTTTTAGATTGAACGCAAGAACATAACCACAGCGTCGCGGTCGCTCTTGCTAAGATTATAGAACTTCAATGCCGAGTTGTAGGCATGCGAGTTCTTAGAGTAGGCGTGCCACATGATGGCCTCCACCTCGTTGCGTGCGCGGCAGTCGTGCATACGCTCTGTGCCCGAGCCATTGGTGCTTGCCAAGCCACGACCCCAGAGTGGAGTGGTGCGGCACCACGAACCATGTATGTCGTTAATCATATACAACTTGTGCTGCATCATGTCCGAGTAAGGATAGATGGTCTGGTTGGCATAGCGCGGCAGCTTCTTGTCGGCAATCATGTTAGGTGTCCAATAGTTGTCCGAGCCTGTCTTCCAAGACGGGCGGTGGCAGTTGGCGCAGCCAATCTCCATAAACACCTTCTTGCCCTGCTGTACACGTGCGTCGTTGAGGTTGCGTGCACGTGGAATGGCAAGTCCGCGGTGCCATACCATGAAGTCGTAGAACTTGTCTGCCGACATCTCAGGCTGGAAGTTGTGCCACTCGTTGTTGAACTGGTTGGTGCTGGGCTTAAGCAGATTCTCAACTTTTGTAGCTATCTCATCGTCGGTGTTAGCCCAGAACGGCGATGTAGGGTCTTTCTTAATCTTCTCTATCACCTCCTTGTCGGCAGCCATAGCTGCAGCCCAAGCGTCGGTGGTGTAAAGCTTCGGGCGGTCGGGGCGTGTAACGTTGGTGATGTTCCAGATGGCGTTGGCGCCAGGACCATCCTGGAGGGTGGCACGTGTCAAGGCGTATGTAAAGCGCTTAACCATCTTCTTGCCTTCACCGCCGTCGGCATACTTGCCGGCACCTACAGTTGCTGTATACCATGCGCCATTGGCAAAGTCGTTGGCATTGGCATCCCAGAAGTTAGGGTTGACGTACTCGCTTACATTAGCCACCTTGGCAACGTTCTTGTAGTAGTTGGCTGTTGAGGCATACTGAGCCTTGATATCGTCCTCGCTAATGGCGTCGAGCAGACCGGTACCGATAACACCGATAGTAGACTCCAAACGCACGGCTACCGCCTTGTTGCCCGTATCGTATGGGTTAGGACTTGTGCGGAAAGCCGAACGCGGGATAGTTACTTCTGGATAGATAAGCGAGAACTTCTCGCCGTCGGGGAACTGCATAGGCAGTCCGCTCTCCATAGCCGTAACCTCATGCCATTGCATCTTGATTTGGCTCTCGTCGATAGGTGCCTTGAAGGGGTCGGTAGCCTGAGTCTGCGGCATACCCGTAACCTCGGCTACATATCCGCCGTCGTTGCTGTTGGCTCCATCCAATGGATGATATACGGCAAGCAGATAGCCGTTGCCGTTGCCATACTGTGTGGTGTACGAGTCCATACGGCGGCCA
>USCM01000196.1 GCA_900553155.1 uncultured Prevotella sp.
TACACGTGCCCATGTGGCAATCTGCTTCTGAGCAGCCTCGCTCTTCCAGTAGCCAACAACTACCTTTCTTGGTACACGCATACGTGTGCAGATGTGTCCGAACTCGATATCGCCGTGAGCCGACTGGTTGAGGTTCATAAAGTCCATATCTATTGAGTCCCAAGGAAGCTCGGCGTTGTACTGTGTGTGGAAGTGGAGCAAAGGCTTCTTAAGAGCCTGCAATCCCTTAATCCACATCTTGGCTGGCGAGAAGGTGTGCATCCATGTGATGATACCTACACACTTGTCGTCGTTGTTGGCAGCCTTCATCACTGTCTCTACCTCTACAGACGAGTTGGCAGTGCCTTTGTACACCACCTTGATAGGGATGATGCCGCTATTGTTAAGTCCCTCAACCATATCCTTTGAGTGACCGTCTACTATCTTAACTGTCTCGCCTCCATAAAGAAGCTGTGCACCAGTTACAAACCAAATCTCTAAGTTTTCAAATGCCTTAATCATATTGCTTATTGTTTTTAATTATTAGTTTTTCTTTTTTACCTTTTTACTTTTTTATCTTTTTACTTTTTCTTCTGTCCATAGTAAGCGTTCGGGCCGTGTTTGCGGCTGAAGTGCTTCTCTACGAGCAGCGGGTTCATTGTAGTGTCAGGATTAACCGAGAACGATACAAACGCCATCTTAGCCACCTGCTCCATCACCACAGCGTTGTATACAGCGTTGTCGGCGTCGGTTCCCCACGAGAAGGGGCCGTGGTTCTTTACCAGTACGCCCGGAGTGTGGTCGGGGTTGATGTTGCCGTCCTGGAACTTCTTTACAATCACGTTGCCGGTCTCCAGCTCGTAGTTGCCCTTAACCTCAGCCTCTGTCATGTCTGGAGTGCAGGGAATAGAGTCGTGGAAGTAGTCGGCGTGTGTTGTACCGATGTTAGGGATGTCCTTGCCTGCCTGAGCCCAGGCTGTAGCGTAGGTAGAATGGGTGTGTACCACACCGCCCACGTTAGGGAATGCGCGATAGATGGCGAGGTGGGTAGGCGTGTCCGACGACGGGTTGAGGTCGCCTTCTACTACCTTGCCAGTCTCAAGATCTACAACAACCATGTCGTTCACGGTCATCTTGTCGTAGCTCACGCCCGAAGGCTTGATAACCACAAGTCCGCTTTCGCGGTCGATACCCGACACGTTGCCCCATGTAAAAATCACGAGATTGTGCTTAACCAAGTCGAGGTTGGCTTGGAACACCTTTTCTTTGAGTGCGCTTAAATCTTTCATTTTTGCTTATTTGTTTACAGCCGGCATGCCTGATGGATGCCAGGCTTAAGTTACAGTTTAAAGTTAGGCTCTTCCTTATAAGCCTTTTCGTTAAATCGGTAGAGGTAGGCGCCGCGCTTGGAGGTAAGCTTGTCTATCTGGTCGGTCTTCTCGATGAAGTCCATCTCCTTGATGCGCTTGCGGAAGTTGCGCTTGTCTACCTCCTCGCCGTTCACCGCCTCGTACACCTGCTGCAGCTGCGATAGGGTGAAGAGCTCGGGCAGGAGGTTGAAGCCTATAGGCTCGTGCGATATCTTCTCCTGCATCATACGTCTTGCCTTGAGCACCATTTTGCGGTGGTCCGAGTACATCTCGGGCAGCTGCTCGATGTTGACCCATGCCACATCGTGCTCCTGCTGCTGCGCCTGGTCGTAGTCGGCAACGTTTATCATCGAGTAATAGGATATCGACACTACCCTTGCACCCGGGTCGCGGTCTACATCACCGTATGCCCCCACCTGCTTCATATACAGGTCTTTCAAACCGGTCAGACCATAGAGCACACGCCTTGCGGCATCGTTGACACTCTCGTTGGCGCCGACAAATCCGCCATATAGCGACCATTGTCCGCGTCCTGGATCCATCTTTCGCTTGCCCATCAATACGCGAAGCTCTCCTTCGTCAAAACCAAAGACTATACAGTCTACCGAAACCAATAGCCTGTCATGATCGTTATAGAATTGTTCCATGTATATTGTTATTTTGTTGTTAAGTGGGGTAGTTTTAGATAGGGGTGTTTAAGTTTTTTACCAGAAGTACCAGTAGAACGCAGCACAGAGACCTACAACGAGCAATGTGCCAACGATATCCCATACATTCCAGCTTGAGCGAATCATCTTGCGGTAGTCGGTGGTGAAGGTTATCGCCTCAATCTGCTCCTTAGACGGAGCCGGTGTGAAGAACGACACAACAATCATCAAGCCGATGATGAACACTAACAGCCAGCACTCGAAGATGAGCCAGTTGGTCTGCCAGAACCATGCTGTGGCATCCCAGAAGGCGCCATCCATAACAGCCTTGCCCGAGTCGGTAACGACGTTGGTTACGAGGCGGAGCATACCTATGGCAAAACCGCCGATAAGTCCCCACTCGCCTGCCTTCGGAGTGATGCGCTTAGAGAAGATACCAAGGGTGAACACTGCCACCATCGACGGTGCAAGCAGCGACTGTATGCCCTGAAGATATGTGTAGAGGGTGTCCATAGACATCATTACCGGCATCCATGCCAAGCCCAACAACACCACTACAACAGTGGCGATACGGCCTACGAGCACGTAGTGGGCCTCGCTCATACCCTTCTTCAAAGGCTTGTAGAAGTCCTCTGTAAAGAGTGTCGCGCACGAGTTGAAGAAGGCGGCAAGCGACGCAACCAATGCGCAAACGAAGCCGATGGTAACGATACCCTTGATACCAGTAGGCAGCACGTTCTTCACCATCACGGCAAATGCGGCGTCGGTGTTGAGCTGTCCGGCAGCGTTTACGCCCATGTCGAAGCCCGAGCCTGCCTTGTTCTGCAAAGCGATGGCTATCATGCCCGGGATAAGGAACATAAAGCAAGGAAGAATCTTGAAGAAACCTGCGGCGATAGTACCGCGGCGTGCACGTGCAATAACCTTTGCGTTGTCCTCGCCCGGCTGCTGGCCAAGCACACGCTGTACGATGTGCTGGTCGGTACACCAGTACCAGAAACCGATGATTGAAGCACCGAGGAACACTACATATCCAGGATATTCGGGATACATCGGGTCGCCCTGATTGGTGTGGAACATGTGGTTGATGCCATAACCGTCGTGCATGGCACGAGCGTTGTCCATCATAGTGGTCCAGCCTGCCACGATGCTGCCGTCGCCAAGGAGGTTAAGGCCGAGGAACAGCACGAGGAACGAGCCGATAATAAGAATTGGAGTCTGGATGGAAGATAGGGTCATTACACCCTTCATGCCACCAAATACGGTGAACACGGCTGTAATGGCTATCAAGCCGATAGCGCCATACCAGAATGGTATACCGAGCAAGAACTCGAAGAAGATACCGCCTGTGAAGGCTGTAACGCTTACCTTTGTAAGCACGTAGGCTACGAGGGTGATGATAGACAACCACGAACCTGTGCGGTGGGTGTAACGGAATTTGAGGAAGTCGGGCATGGTGATAATCTTGCCCAACTTGTTGTTCAAGAGCTGATAGAACGGTACAAACAACCATCCGAGGAACAAAATCATCCAGCCCTGCATCTCCCAGTGGGCCATACCCACACCGTCCTTGGCGCCGGTTCCGGCAAGACCAACGAGATGCTCTGAGCCAATGTTGGCGGCAAAGATTGCCATACCTATAACATACCAGGGTTCGCCCTTGCCAAAGAGATAGTCGGACGAGCTTTCGCCTTTAGAGGCTTTCTTGTCTTTAACGATGGCATGCCACACTGCCCACACCACGCCGAGAAGACCTACAACGAGCACAGCCCAGTCGAGCCATACAAATTCATTTGAATTCCAGTTCATTTTTAATTTGGGTTTTTATTATTGTTATTGGGTTTATTGTTGTCCGTTTAAGCTCATTGATACCTTATTTGTCGATACCGAAATCTCCTGTCCAGAAGCGGTAAGCCACGTGGCTGTAGTATTTCTCGCCCGGCTTGAGGTATGGCGAAGGCCAGTTGGGCTTGTTGGGCGAGTCGGGATACTTCTGACTCTCAAGACAAACCGAAACATGCTTA
>USCM01000197.1 GCA_900553155.1 uncultured Prevotella sp.
ATTCACGACTTCCGTCCACGTCAGATTGAGTTCAACCGCTTGAACCTTACTTATACAATGATGTCTAAGCGCAAGCTCCTTGCTCTCGTTAATGAGGGAGTGGTTGCTGGTTGGGACGACCCACGTATGCCTACTCTCTCGGGTATGCGTCGCCGTGGCTACTCGCCAGAGTCTATTCGCAAGTTTATCGACTCTATCGGCTACACCAAGTTTGATGCCCTCAACGATATGGCTCTGCTTGAGGCTGCCGTTCGCGACGACCTCAACAAGCGTTCGCTGCGTGTATCGGCTGTGCTCGACCCAGTTAAGCTCGTAATCACCAACTATCCAGAAGGACAGACAGAGGAGATGGAGGCTATAAACAATCCTGAGAACGAGGCAGATGGAACACACACCATCACATTCTCTAAGAACTTGTGGATTGAGCGCGAGGACTTTATGGAGGATGCACCAAAGAAGTTCTTCCGTATGACACCGGGCAAGGAGGTTCGTTTGAAGAATGCCTACATCGTTAAGTGTACCGGTTGCACCAAGGATGCCGACGGCAATATCATCGAGATTCAGGCTGAGTACGATCCAACAAGCAAGAGCGGTATGGAAGGTGCCAACCGCAAGGTTAAGGGCACACTTCACTGGGTATCTGCCGACCACTGCAAGAAGGCCCAGGTACGTATATACGACCGTCTCTTCACCGTAGCCGATCTTGGAGCCGACGAGCGCGAGTTCCACGAATTGCTCAACCCCGATAGCCTCAAGACCATCGACAACTGCTATGTAGAGGAGTATGCAGCAGAGCGCAAGCCAGGCGAGTACCTGCAGTTCCAGCGCATTGGCTACTTCATGGCCGATCCCGACTCTACATCAGACAATCTTGTATTCAACAAGACTGTTGGTCTGAAGGACACTTGGGCTAAACAGAACAAGTAGTTTTCTTTAATGTTTAATGTTTAATGTTTGACGTTGATGCGGATTGTTTCCTAATACATCAAACATTGAACATTAAACATTAAACAATTAATTAATGGACAACAAAGAAACTTATTTTAATAGCAACGAATTTCGAGAGCTGCTCCAGCGCTATGAACACTCGCTTCAGATAGGCCGACAGGAGTATTTCGAATCGGAAGAGCTTACCGACATTGCCGAGTTCTACTATAAGGACAATAGAATGGACGAGGCTATCAGCGTTCTCGATTATGCCATACATCTGCACCCAGGTGCGGCAATGCCGCTTGTGTTCAGAGGGCGAATGGCTCTGATTGACGGGAACGATGTGGAATTGGCGCGTCATTATGTAGATATGATTGTAGATAGACTCGACCTTGATTGTCTCTATCTGCAAGCCGAGATAATGATAGCCGAGAAGGATGTGGAGGGTGCCGACCGCTTCTTGCGAGACAACTTGGAGCGCATCGACGAGGACGACGTGCCCGATTATATACTCGACATCGCCATGCTCTTTGTCGACTATGGACTGCCAGACAAGGCTGCCGAGTGGCTTGAGCGTTCGGACGAAACCGACCTTATGGACTATCGTGAGGTTAAGGCCCGCATTGCGTTTGCCCACGGCGACTACGACCAAAGCGAGCGGATATTCGAAAAGCTGCTTGACGAGGACCCTTACTCGGGCCGTTATTGGAACTCGCTTGCCTCGACCCAGTTTATGAGCAACCGTATCAACGACTCAATAACGTCGAGCGAATATTCGATTGCTATCAACCCCAACGACCAGGAGGCTTTGCTCAACAAAGCCAACGGACTCTTCTCGCTTGGCAATTTTGCCGAGGCGATGAAGTATTATGAGCGTTTCTACAAGCTTGCACCAGACGAGGGTGCAGCCCCATTGTTTATAGGCAACTGCTTGCTCAATATGGGCAAGGCTGCCGAGGCATTGCCGCACTACGAGGAAGCGTTAAACCTGCTGCGTCAGCATCATGCCAGCACATCCGAGGTGTTGCAGTGTTTGGCGTTCACCTACTCGCAGCTTGGACGTCAAGACGAGGCACTTGCCAGTATTGACGAGGCTCTTAAGCTGCAAGACGCCAATCGTGGCGAGGTGTTGGTTGTCAAGGGACACATACTCTTGGAGCACACTCGTGTTAAGGAAGCCATATCATGTTTTGTAGAGGCATTGCGCTCCACGTCGTTCTCACAAGACATCTTCTTCCGCATTGCCATTTCGGTATACGATTGTGGATATCCTGCCATAGCCTATCGTATGTTCAAGACATATACCGAGACCAACGAGGATAATGGCGGCGACCTTGCCTATCTTGCCTCGTGCTGTCTGTATCTCAACAAGAGAGACGAGTATCTTGAATATCTTAAGTTGGCTTGCGACATAAATCCGTTAGAGGCACGCAAGATTCTTGGCGACGAATTCCCGGCAGGAATGGAGCCGAAGGACTATTATAGCTATGCTATAACCCGTCAATCAAATTAAAACAATAATAAATTATATAATACAGACTATGAATTCTGCAGAACTATTTCTTTGGATTCTCAACAATCTCAACTATTGGGTAGTAACGCTGTTTATGGCTATTGAGAGTTCGTTTGTTCCTTTCCCGTCAGAGGTGGTGGTTCCGCCAGCCGCATGGAAGGCTATGGATCCAGATAGTGGTATGAGCTTTGTGCTTGTTGTGGTGTTTGCCACGATAGGAGCCGACTTGGGAGCGCTTATCAACTATTACCTTGCCAAGTGGCTTGGACGTCCTATTGTGTATCGCTTTGCCGACAGCCGTTTGGGCCACATGTGCCTTATCGACCGCGAGAAGGTTGAGAAGGCTGAAGCTTTCTTCCGCGAGCATGGTGCAGCGTCTACATTCTTTGGACGTCTGGTGCCGGCTGTTCGTCAGCTCATCAGTATACCGGCTGGACTTTCGGGTATGCGTGTAGGCAAGTTCTTGCTTTATACCACATTGGGAGCCGGTGTATGGAACACCGTTCTTGCCATAATTGGTTGGGCTATTTACAAGTACACCGACTATAAGACCACACAGGATGTGTACCTCCAGGCTGTCAAGTATAGCCACGAGATAGGATATGTGCTCTTGGTGTTGGCTGTGTTTGTTGTAGGCTTCTTAGCTTACAAAGGATTGAAAAAGAAGTAATATACAATATTAAATGCTAAAGGGCTATGGCTTTTAAGCCATAGCCCTTTAGCATTTTTGTCTTTATTTATCTTCCGCAAACTGTCGTATGCGCTGCTCTTCAGATAGCTTGCACACAAGCAGGGCGTTGTCTTTCTCGGCAACGATGTATCCGTCAAGACCTTGTACTACCACCTTCTTCTCTTGAGTGGTGTGTACAATGCAGTTGTGCGAGTCGTAGAAGTGGATGTTGTCGCCAATAGCAGTGTTGCCGTATAGGTCGTGCTTGGTTTGAAGCATAAGCGATGTCCAGGTACCGAGGTCGCTCCAACCGAAGTCGGCAGGACATACAAATATCTCCTCCGCCTTCTCCATAATGGCATAGTCTACAGAGATATTCTCACATTCGGGATACTTCTGGTCTATCATAGCCTGCTCCTCAGGAGTGCCGTATATGTCGAGCATGCTCTCGAAAATCTTGCTTATAGCAGGGTTGTACACACGGAAGGCATTGACGATGGTAGACACGCTCCAGATGAATATGCCCGCATTCCAGAAGTAGTTCTTGTGCGAGATATATTCCTTGGCAGTCTGAAGGTCGGGCTTTTCGCGGAACGAGTCGATGCGGTAAATCTCCTTGTTGCGTGGCGAAGCGGTAGAGAGGTCGGCCTGTATATATCCATATCCAGTTTCTGGTCGTGTGGCGTTCATACCGAGAGTAACAATAGCATCTGTCTCTGCAGTAAACTTAAGACATGAGGTAATGATACGGCGGAACTCGTCGGTGTCGGTAACAATATGGTCGCTTGGTGTCACCACGATGTTGGCTTTCGGGTTTTTAGCCTTGATGTGCCAACTTACGTATGCAATACACGGAGCCGTGTTGCGACGGCAAGGCTCAAGCAAGATGTTGCCTTGTG
>USCM01000198.1 GCA_900553155.1 uncultured Prevotella sp.
GTTCTCTTCGCCTGCCTTGAATACGGTCCACTCCTGATAGTTCTTGTCAGCAGTGGTCTTGCCTCTGCCAAGGTGTGAGCCATATATATAATATGTGGGCGATAATGGATTGGTTATGTCGTCTATTACGATAGACGGGTCGTGACAAACCACGCGCTTGTTGTACTGACGAGCGCTGTAGGCACCCTCAATATCGGCATCGGTAAGGTTGGTCTGCGCTGTGGCAGACAGAGCCGAGAGGGCTAATATGGGGAGTAAAAGATGTTTCATAGGACTATTTTTAATTGAGAATTGAGAATTGAGAGTTGAGAGTTGAGAGTTATGATATGTAAAGTATCAATATTTTTTATCAATGGTAATCATAACTCTCAACTCTCAATTCTCAACTGATTTTACTTATGACCTCTTGCTTTGGCGGCAGAGCCAAACACGAGGTGACTTCCATCCACTGTAAACGATACGAACAAATCGCTTGGGTTGATGTTGTTGATACCGGTGTACCTCTGGTAGGTGGTAGTGCCGTCGGTACCGGTAACGATAGCCTGAACGTCGGCGGTGCCGTTGTTGCAGTTGGTTACGAACACCTTAACCTTGGCTCCGTTCATTGTTGCGAGCCAGCCTTCCCAGTTGGGATAAGCCTCAAGCTGTGTGCCAACATGTGTGCAAGCGTCGTAGCCGCTGCCCCAACCGTAGTTGTCGGCACGTACCACTGCATACTCGGGAGCTGTCTTGGCAGCGTCGCGAAGGATAACATAGTAGTTGTTCCAGTTGCCTGCACCTGATGAGTAGTTGGTGAGGTTGAACTCGCGTGTCGCACCTGCCGGAAGCTGGATGTCGTCTGTGCATACCGAGAAGAATGCTGCAGTGCAGTCGGCTGCGCCAAGCGATGCAGGCTCTGGCTTAACTGCCTTGACAGTCGACTCGTTCACCTTGATAGTTACCTCGGCTGTCTTGCCGCCGTTGGCTGTGATTACAACCTTATGCTCGCCTACGGTTGCAGGTATTGCAGAGAATGTCAGCTTAGAGTTGTCGAGAATCTCTGTGCGGCCATCCTGGTATGTACCCTTAATCTCAAGACCCTCTGTATCGAACGCCAATGTGCGCTCTACACCAAGAAGGGCATCCGAGTTGTAGATGTAGTAGTTGGTGTGCTTAGGCTTGCTTACAATCTCAACCTTGACAGGAGTGTCGACAACCTTAAACTTGGCACTTGCGTTGATGGTCTTGTCTGCCTGCTTGTTGAGGAGAGTCTTGTTGAGAGTGGCAACGATATACTTCTCGCCGAGAGTGTTGAAGTCGGGAACTACCATAAACGAGAGGTCGCTTGAAGCTACATCCTTAACAGTACCGCCATCGTATGTAACCTGTGCCTTAATCTGTGATGTGAAGTCGGAAAGCTCTGAACCGAGGTTCACTTCCTCCGGAACATTTACAAGCTGCATTGATACTGGCTGCTGGTCTACGGCATCTGTTACGTCCACCTCTTCCTTGTCGAACACGTAGTAGCATCCGTCAACGGTGAAGTCGAGGTAGAGGTCGCCCGATTCAACAGGAATACCTGTGTACTTCTGCTGCGAAACCATACCCTCTGTACCTACCACATCTGCTACAACATCGCAGGTGTTGTCGCCATAGTTGGTAACGGTTACCGTAACCTTGGCACCATTCATCTGTGCAAGCCAGCTTGCCCAGTCGCCTGAAGCGGTGTTGCTGTGGGTGCACGAAGCAAAGCTGTCGCCCCAGCCATAGTCATCCGAACGAAGACAGCAATACTCTGTCTTGTCTGCCTTGCGCAGCACGACAACATAGTTGTTCCAGTTGCTTGCAAGCGACGAATAGTTGGTGAAGGTGGTGGAATAAACCTTGTTGCTCTCAATCTTGATGTCCTGATCGAGGTGAGCATCCCACCATGCCGACGAGCAGTCGGTCTTACCAAGTGTTGTAGGCGAAATCTTTACTCCCTTGCCCTTATTGGCATTGGCAATATCATTAATCTTCTCCGAAAGCCAGTCGGGACTATTAACACCAAAGATGTCGCTGCCCTCGCATCCTGTAAGTGTTGTCATCGCCAGGGCGGCGGTGCAGAACACGGATGCCAATTTGCTTATATGTTTCATAATTGTATTTGCTAAAATTGATTGTTATGATTTAGGTGTTTATAGGAGGTACGGCTTGTAGCCGTACCACCATATTCTATTTGAGATTAACAACCGGATGTACTGTCCAACCCTTCTCCTTGAAGTAGGTAGAGTTGTCGGTAGAGTTGTTGGCTGAGTTGCCCACAAGGTTCGGGTTGTTGTTGAGTGTATTCTGCGAGATAGGCAAGAACTCGTGACCCTTAACGTATGTGTCGAATGGGCAGATAACAGCAGCATCGCTGCCTACTTCCGAGTAAGACACTGCATCGCCTGGCTTAACACTTGTTCCCTTGCGTACAACGCTGTGCTCCTTCATCTGCTGCAGACGACCTGCATCGTAGAAGAATCCCCAACGAATGAGGTCAAGACCACGACCAAACTCGCAACCGAACTCCTTAGGACGCTCTACATTGGCAATCTGCTCAAACAGCTTGTCCTTAGAGTCGAAGTCGGCAAGCTTAAGACCCTTTAGTCCGGCACGCTCGCGCACCTTGTTAATCCAGTCGATAGCCAGCTGTGTAGGTCCGTTTACCTCGTTTTCGCACTCGGCTGCACGGAGCAATACGTCAGAGTAGCGCATCATGCGGAGGTTGATACCGCAGTGAAGACCTGTAACAACAGTGCTGCAAACATTGGTACGGATATTGGTCCACTTGGCAATAGGTATACCGCCATTGATGTTGTTGGTAACGAGGTTTCTGTCTGAAGCAATCTTCTGAGTGTAGGCAACGTTGCCGTTCTCGAATCCTTCCCAGTCGTTCTCGTATGTGCAGAGTGTCCAGTAGAGACGTGGGTCGAGCTTGCCAGATGCTGTGCGCTCGCTCTTGAAGAGGTCGTAGAGCCAAGGTGAGGCAGAGAGGTCTGCCCAACCACCAAAGTCGCCCGGACAGAAGTTCGACTCAACGGCATGTCCCTGTGTGGCGTTAGGCGATGTGTTTACTGGTGTCCACTCGTCGTCGGTACCCTGGGTGCCATAGTCGAGATACTGTACCTCGAACAGACTCTCTATATTGTTCTCGTAGGCTGAGCCTTCGCGGAAGTTGTCGCCGTAGTTGGCTACAAGGTCATACTTGCCATACTTCTTGGCAATGATGTCCTTCAACACTGTCAAAGCCTCACTATACTTATGACGTTGCATAAGAGCACGTGCGTAATAGCCGGCAGCCGAACCGCATGTGGCACGACCCTTAGCCCACTCGCCACCTTCGTCGCGCGAGGGCAACAAGGTCATTGCTTCCTTAAAGTCGGCCTCCACCTGATCGAGCACCTGGTCGTATGAGCTGTTCTTGCCATACAGTCCGTCGAGTGTTGAGTAGGTATCGTAGTCGGTGATGAGAGGTACATCCTGATAGTAGCCGGCAAGGTTGAAGTAAGAGAAAGCACGGAGGAAGAGAGCCTGTCCCTTGATGCGCTTCATTGCCTCTGAAAGGTTGGCGTCGTCGTTGCCTGTACGAGAGAGGATGAAGTTGCACACATTGATAGTATAGTAAGCCTCGCGCCATGGCCACTCTATTATGTCGTTAGTGATTGGTGCGTTAAAGTTATCGAACTCGAGGTACCATACCTGTGAAGAGTTCCATACCTCGTCGCCGCGAGTGAGGTCGATGGTATATCCCACACGGCCTGTTGAGCCTTCGATACGTATGTGGTTGTAGGCAGCGATGACACACTCCTCAAGATCGTCGGAGGTGAACTTGTCCGTGGTCTGCTGGTTGGGGTTGGTAAGCTCCAACTTGTCCTCACATGATGTAAGCGACACTGCGCTCAGACCGAGGAATGCTGCAAGTGCATAATTAGTGTTTACTGAATAATTTATAACTCTCTGATATTTAAGTTTATATAACTTTA
>USCM01000199.1 GCA_900553155.1 uncultured Prevotella sp.
CGCTCAACTCCACTCTTTAAGCAACTCGATAGCCTCCCTTGCCAGCCTCTTTCCCGACACAAGCGGAACCCATGGCAGTAAGGCGAAGGCCAACAACAAACTGAAAGGCGCCCTCGACAATGCCCGCGAAGGCTATACGCAGCTGTTCAAGGCATGGCTCCCCTTCTATCTCGACCGACTGGCAGAGGGCGACGGGTATGCTCTGCACAAGACGCTGTTGCGCATAATGTGCGACCTCGACGATACCAACATAGTATACCGCACGTCAATGGAGACAATGCAGGAGGTACAGGCCGAGGCACGAAGAATGCTCGAACACATCCCCGAGACAACGCATTTTGAGGCTGCGCTACAGGCAATGAACACCGACTACATACGTCGCAACATCTCGCCGGGAGGCAGTGCGGATATGTTGTCGCTTGTTGTCTTTTTGTCGAATGTTGTGCGCAAACAGTAAATTATTTGCACTAAATATACAAAATATATCAATAAAAGATACCGATTGGCAATATTTTAAAACAATCTATATTACTAACAGATAAAAAAGTAGTACCTTTATTCTTCGAAAACTAAAAACATTGACATTATGGTTGAACTCATTAATCATGGAGTCTATCTCCTAAACGGTACAGAAATCCGCGACGAGTATCAGGGTATGACCCCCGACGAGGCTCGCGAGAACACTATCACATACGGCATTCTGCGCTCGCACGATGTTGACGGAGCGAAGGGTAAGAAGATGCGCATCCGCTTCGACGCGATGATGTCGCACGACATTACCTACGTGGGCATTATACAGACAGCACGTGCCAGTGGCCTGACAGAGTTCCCGTTGCCTTATGCTATGACCAACTGTCACAACTCTCTGTGCGCTGTGGGTGGAACAATCAACGAGGACGACCACGTGTTTGGTCTCTCGGCTGCCAAGAAGTATGGCGGTATATACGTTCCTGCCAATCAGGCCGTAATACACCAGTATGCACGTGAGATGATGGTTAAGTGCGGCAACATGATTCTCGGTTCCGACTCACATACACGCTACGGCTCACTCGGCAATATGGGTGTGGGCGAAGGTGGCGGCGAGCTTGTTAAGCAGCTGCTCAAGAATACATGGGATATCAACGCTCCCGAGGTGGTGCTTGTATGGCTCGAAGGCAAGCCTAAGAAGGGTATTGGTCCGCACGACGTTGCCATCTCGCTTGTCAAGGCTACATTCGAGAGTGGTGTTGTGAAGAATAAGGTGCTCGAGTTTGCTGGTCCTGGCGTCAAGAATCTGCCTATCGACTTCCGTAACGGCATCGATATTATGACCACCGAGACCACTTGTCTAAGCTCTATCTGGATTACCGACGAGGAGGTTAAGCACCATTACGAGATACACGAGCGTCCACAGGACTATCGCGAGCTGAAGCCGGGCGACGTGGCTTATTACGATATGATGATTCGTATAGACCTCTCTGCACAAGAGGCTATGATAGCATTGCCGTTCCACCCGTCTAATGCCGTTACCATACACGAGCTGCAGGCCGACCCTGTTGGCATCCTCACACGCGTAGAGGAAGACGCCAAGAAGCGTTTCGGCGATAAGGTAGACGTTCATCTCTTGGACAAGATAGTAGACGGTAAGGTACTTGCCGACCAGGGTATCATCGCCGGATGTTCGGGCGGTACATACGACAACCTTGCCGAGGCTGCCGCCATTATCAAGGGCAAGAGCATTGGCAACGACTACTTCACTGCTTCGGCTTATCCGCAGTCGACACCTGTGTCTATGGCTGTAACACGCGAGGGCATCACCGCCGACCTTATGGAGGCAGGCGTTACGATGAAGCCGGCGTTCTGCGGTCCTTGCTTCGGCGCTGGCGACGTGCCGTCTAACAACGGTCTCAGTATACGCCACACCACCCGCAACTTCCCTAACCGCGAAGGCTCGAAGCCAGGTCAGGGTCAGCTCTCGTTGGTAGCCCTTATGGATGCACGCTCTATAGCAGCCACTGCAGCCAATGGCGGTATCATCACAGCAGCTACAGACGTTGAGTATGAGAACACACACAAGCCGTATCAGTACGACGACAAGATATACAAGTGCCGTGTATACAACGGCTTCGGCAAGGCTCGTCCAGAGACAGAGCTGCGCTATGGCCCTAACATCAAGGACTGGCCTAAGATGTATCCAATGGCAGAGAATATGCTTGTAGAGCTTGCTGCCGTTATCCACGACCCTGTTACAACTACCGACGAGCTTATCCCGTCAGGCGAGACCAGCTCTTACCGCTCTAATCCGTTGAAGCTTTCCGAGTTTGCTCTCTCTCGCCGCGTACCCGAGTATGTAGGCTTGAGCAAGGAGATACAGAAGCAAGACCTCGCCCGTCGTGAGGGCAACGTATCAGAGAATGTGGCTGAGGCCCTCAAGGCTGTAGGTGCATCGGCAGACAATACAAGCTTCGGCTCATGCGTATTTGCCAATCGTCCAGGCGACGGCTCGGCTCGCGAGCAGGCTGCAAGCTGCCAGAAGGTGCTCGGCGGCGACGCCAACATCTGCTACGAGTATGCTACAAAGCGCTACCGCTCCAACTGTATCAACTGGGGTATCGTTCCGTTCACTATCGCCAAGGACGTAGAGTTCGGCTTCGAGCCGGGCGACAAGGTATTTATCCCGGGCATACGCGAGGCTATCCTATCAGGCAAGGAAGAGATTGACGCACAGGTTATAACCAAGAACGGCGTTAGCCCATTGCACCTCTACTTCCAGAACCTCACAGAGAACGAGCGTCAGATATTGGCAGACGGATGCTTGATGAACTATTATGCTTCGTCTAAGAAATAACCTACGGCAATAATTCAAAAGTCAAAATTCAAAACTCAAAAATCAATTACCTATGGCACAGAAAATACAGATGACTACTCCTATCGTAGAGATGGATGGTGACGAGATGACCCGTATATTGTGGAAGATGATTAAGGACGAGCTTATCCTCCCGTTTATCGACCTCAAGACCGAATATTACGACCTTGGACTTGTTAAGCGCGACGAGACCTCCGACCAGATAACAAAGGATGCCGCTGAGGCTACCAAGCGTCTTGGCGTTGCCGTTAAGTGTGCTACCATCACACCTAACCACCAGCGTATGGACGAGTACAAGCTCCATCAGATGTGGAAGAGCCCTAACGGCACAATACGTTCTATCCTCGACGGAACCGTATTCCGCACACCAATCACTATCCCGAGCATCCATCCGGCAGTGCGCAACTGGGAGAAGCCAATCACCATTGCACGTCACGCATACGGCGACGTATACAAGAGTGTAGAGATTCGTGCCGACGAGCCGGGCGTTGCCAAGCTCGTATTCGACGGCGAAAGCGGCAAGCACGAGGAGGTTGTGGTTCACACATTCAAGGGTGCTGGTGTGCTTCAGGCTATGCACAACACCGACAAGTCTATCCGCTCGTTCGCTCACTCATGCTTCAAGTTTGCGTTGGACACCAACCAGAGCTTGTGGTTCTCTACCAAGGACACCATCTCTAAGAAGTACGACGCACAGTTCAAGATTATCTTCTACGAGGTATTCGAGGAGTATAAGGAAGAGTTTGAGAAGCGCGGATTGGAGTTCTTCTATACCCTTATCGACGACGCCGTAGCACGTGTTATACGTTCGAAGGGCGGCTTTATCTGGGCTTGCAAGAACTATGACGGCGACGTTATGTCGGATATGGTAAGTACCGCGTTTGGCTCATTGGCTATGATGACATCTGTGCTTGTGTCTCCTGACGGCAAGTACGAGTACGAGGCAGCCCACGGCACCGTTACACGCCACTACTACAAGTATCTTAAGGGCGAGGAAACCAGTACCAACCCAATGGCAACAATCTTCGCATGGAGCGGCGCATTGCGCAAGCGTGGCGAGATGGACGCACTGCCAGAGCTTGTCAACTTCGGCAATAAGCTTGAGG
>USCM01000200.1 GCA_900553155.1 uncultured Prevotella sp.
CACGGCTGTTGGCATAGACAGATGTAACGATATTGCCAACACCCTGCACCTTGACAACCTTGTCTTTATTGGGCAGGCACAGATACAGACCGTTGTTCTTGGTGCCAACATAGAAGCGGTCGCCGCTTATGGCAAACTTGCTTAAGGCGGCACGCTCGGGCATGTGACGAGCCACCGAGTAAGACTTATACTTGCCCGTTGTGGGCGTGTAGCAATTAAGCATATAGCGACTGGCAAACCATACATTGCCCTTGCCGTCGACCTTGATGTCGCGCACACCATTCTCTATAGCCATTGGGGTAGGTCCCACAAAGATGCGCTTAAGCTGCTTGCCGTTGTATATATACAGTCCTTCGCGGTTGCCAAGGTACAGCACACCGTTGTAGGCAAGCACCGCCTCTGCCTTTGGAAGGTCTGGAAGGATAAGTCTAAACTGGTCGTCGTCCTGACGCAACTCGAACACGCCTTGCCCCGAAACGGCATATATGGAGTGGTTGTCGCCCTCGCATAGGTCGTACACATAGTTGGGATCGCTACCGCCTCCACGCAAGAATCGGAAAGAAACAATACGCTTTCCGTTGTACATGCTTACGCCATTGTTGGTACCTATCCACACACGCTGCTCACTGTCGAATATGAGCGACGACACCGACTCGCCCGCAAGTCCATTCTCACGGGTTACGTAGTTGAGGACATCGCTGCCTACAACGTCGGCATGGCAAGTGGCGCTGCCAACGAGTAGCAATATAAAGAATGTAAGGATGCGAACAAATGGTTTTATTTTCATATCTCTCTAATGTCTAAGTTAGGCTTGTATACATTAATACAATTAACGATAATGCAAAGTTAGCAGAATTAAACTACTTTACAAAACGTTGTTTGCAAAAATTCTTGCCAATTTTGGTTATTCTTATTAACTTTGCATATTAGGAATAATAATGAAACTAATCTAAAGATACCACAATTTATGCAATCAAGAAGAAACAAAGGTAAGTTGTTGCGCCAGCTGCGCGACTATGGCATCATCACCATCGCAATGATGCTTGGCGTCATCGGCCTTAACCTGTTCCTGCTGCCCAACGAGATAACCACCGGCGGCATTATGGGTGTGGCATCTATTGTTTATTGGGGTACGGGCATACCCGTACAAAACACCTTCTTTGTACTTAACGGCGTGCTGCTGTTAGTGGCTCTCAAGGTGTTGGGATGGCACTTCTGCGCCAAGACCATCTATGGTGTGGTGGTGTTCACCGTTAGCTCTGCCATACTGCAGGGCATCATTCCCCCAGACCTGCATCTGCTTGCCGACCAGAAGTTTATGGCTTGTATGGTGGGTGCCGTGTTCTTGGGCATCAGCATAGGCTTGGGCCTCTCGGCAGGAGGTTCGACGGGTGGCTCGGATGTCGTGGCAGCTATGATACACAAGTATCGCGATGTGTCGTTGGGACATATCATCCTCTTCTGCGACCTCACCATCATCACCTCGTCGTACGTTGTGCTGCAAGACTGGGAGAAGGTGCTGTACGGCTACGTTCTGCTGTTTGTTGTCTCGTTTGTAGTAGACCATTTGGTGAACTCGCTGCGCCAAAGTGTGCAGTTCTTCATCATATCAGATAAATATCAGGAGATTGGCGAGGCCATCAACGAGATTGCCGAGCGCGGTTGTTCGATGCTCAACGGCAGCGGATTCTTTACTAAGAAGGACATCAAGGTGATATTCTGCATAGCCAAGAAGAGCGAGTCGAACTTCATCTTCGAGCTTATCAACGAGATTGACCCTAACGCATTTGTGGCACAGTCGGCTGTTGTGGGTGTATACGGCCAGGGCTTCGACCATGTAAAGAAGCACCGCAAGCTTAACCTTAACGAGCTTAGGGAGAAGGTAGTAAAAAACGCTGAATAAGCAGTTTTTATTCCGTAAACTCGTCATCCTGTCCGTATTTAATAATAAATGATATGAATATGGATAAGAAACTGATATCGATGCTCTTCTCGGGCATCCTACTTACTGCCCCGTTGTCGGCATACGCACAGTATCACTCGCAGGTGTGGAATCCCGACAACGGCAACGGCACGTATACCAACCCCGTGCTGTATGCCGACTACAGCGACCCCGACGTGGTGGCTGTAGGCGACGACTTTTATCTAACGGCAAGCTCGTTCAACTGTATTCCGGGCTTGCCCATTCTGCATAGCAACGATTTGGTTAATTGGCAAATCATAGGCTATGCCCTGCAAGAACAAGAACCCAAGGCTATCTTCGACCTGCCGCAACACGGCAAGGGTGTGTGGGCGCCTGCCATAAGGCACCACAACGGCGAGCTGTACATCTATTGGGGCGACCCCGACCACGGCATCTTTATGGTTAAGACCAAGGACTCACGCGGCAAGTGGGACAGCCCTGTGTGCGTGTTGGCTGGCAAAGGCATGATAGACCCCTGCCCCCTGTGGGACGAGGACGGCAAGTGCTACCTTGTAAACGGATGGGCTGGAAGCCGTGCTGGATTCAACTCGGTACTTACCATTCGCGAGCTCTCAGCCGACGGCACAAAGGCTATAGGCAAGCCGCGCATCGTATTTGACGGCGGACAAGAGAACCACACCACCGAGGGACCCAAGCTGTACAAGCGCGACGGCTACTACTGGATAATGTGTCCGGCTGGCGGCGTGCAACATGGATGGCAGCTTGCCATGCGCAGCAAGAACATCTACGGACCTTACGAGGCTCGCAAGGTTATGGCGCAGGGCAAGACCAGCGTCAACGGACCACACCAGGGGGCGTGGGTGCATACGGCGCAGGGCGAGGACTGGTTTCTGCACTTCAACGACAAGGGTGCATACGGACGTGTTGTATTTCTGCAACCGGTAGACTGGAAGACGGGATGGCCCGTCATGGGCAACGACAAGGACGGCGACGGATGTGGCGAACCTTACCTTAGCTACCGCATGCCTAAGGCTGCCAAGCACACCAAGGTGAATCCGCAGGAATCGGACGAGTTTGACAGCACGGAGTTGGGACTGCAATGGCAGTGGCATGCCAACTACAACGAGCTATGGGGCATGCCTACCAACAACGGTTGCCTACGACTGTACACAGCCGACCTCGCTCACCCTGCAACAGCCAACGGCGACGGGCCTACTGCCTTCAAGAGCCTGTGGGAGGCTGGCAACCTGTTGCTGCAAAAGACACCTGCCAAAGACTTCTGCGTTACTACAAAGATGCGCTTTGCCTCGAAAGAGGACAACCAGTATGGCGGTGTCATAATGATGGGTATGAACTACCAGGCTTTGGTGGTGAGACGCATGGGCGACAGCTTCTTGCTGCAACAGCTCCACTGCAAGGGTGCCGACACGGGCGGCGTGGAAACGCAGAAGACGCTCGCCACACTTAAGCCCACGGGGAGGGACACTATACCCTACTCGCCTGCCATTTATCTCGACATCTACATGCAGATGAGGGTGAAGGACGGCAAGTGCCAGTTTGCCTACAGTCTTGACGGCAAGCGCTATAAGGACGTTGGCGATGTGTTCGGCTTGAGGCAGGGCAAGTGGATTGGCGCCAAAATGGGATATGTAAGCGAGCGCAGCAACACTAAGGGCAACCGGGGCTGGATTGATGCCGACTGGTTTAGGGTTACTAAATAAATGACGCATGCCCAACATCAACGCTCATTATACGATTAATAATTAACGCTCATTATACGATTAATAATTAACGCCCATTATACGATTGAGTCATTAACGACAATTATACGTGTAATTATCGTTAATGACTCAATCGTATAATGGGCGTTAATATTTATGGTTCATACGGAACATGGAATCTTAGCGACCGACCAATTAAGCCTTAATGACGTTCCAACTAAGCCTTAATGACCGACCAATTAAGCCCTAATGACCGACCAATTAAGCCT
>USCM01000201.1 GCA_900553155.1 uncultured Prevotella sp.
CCCGACGGGAACGAACGGTTGTCTGTTCCATCCGGACGCCTCTCGTGTATAGTGCGTTTCAATGCGTATGTCACACCTGCATTTACTGCAAACGACGCAACCGACACCGTCAACCTTTTCTTCCATGAAGTGCCGGTCTTTACACCACACACTTTCAAGCCAAACACGGCTACCGTAGGCACATACTGCAGTACGTTATCAATGCCGTCACCATGAAAGCGTTTATAATCGTTATTTACTGTTGGTGCAGTGGTTTGGCCAAAGCCAACACTTGGCATCAACATTGCCACCGCCACAACACATTGTCTTAATCTTATAGTCATCCTGGCTATCTCTTTTTTATTTACATTCAAACATAACACAAGCCCATTCGCCATCGGCAACTACATCCTTCAAAGTCATGCCATTATCCTTGGCAGAATTCTCCAATATTGGTACATCCGAATCGTAGAAACCACTTAGTATCAATCGTCCATCCTGTTTCAAATGACTCTTAAAAGCTGACATGTCATTTATCAGTATATTGCGATTGATGTTAGCTATTACTATGTCAAACTTCTCTTCAACGCCTTCGAGAACCGAGGCATTGCCGAGCAACACATCCAAATTGTCTACTCCATTAAGCGCAGCATTGTGCTTTGCATTCTCCGAACTCCACTCGTCTATGTCATACCCCAACACATGGTCGGCTCCAAGACGCAAAGCCACAATGCCTAAGATACCAGTACCACAACCGCAATCGAGCACAGACTTACCCTGCAAATCCATACCAAGCAGACGGCGCAGAATCATCCTCGTTGTCTGATGTGTGCCTGTGCCAAAAGCGTTGCGCGCCTCAATAAATATACGCATAACACCGTCGTCACCGGCAAACATCGACATATCTGTATGCTTTGCATCGTATATCACAAGATTGTCCGACACCCCAATAGGCTCAAAGCCCTCATCTTCCCAACCTTGGTTCCAGTCTTGGTCGGGCACTTCCTCTATGTTATATGTCACGCTCGCACCATCTGGCATATAGTCGGCTATAGCTGCATCAAGGGCATCCTTATCATACAGCGGCCGCTGCACATATCCAGCAATGCCATTATCGGTATCCTCAAAAGCCTCAAAACCAGCCTCGCAGGCAGCAGCCGACAACAACTCACGTGCAGGCTGAAGCATATCTGCCGCACATTCGATATCAAAATTAGCTACGTAATATTTCATGTCTATATTATAATCTTATTAGTTTTACAACGCAAAATTAAGCATAAAAGCCAAACAACACAACCGCAAGACAAACACAAATATATAAAAAACATAAAATTAGGGGAAAACCTATGCCGTTTTAGGGTTTTTCCCTAATTTTGCAGCCAAATAAGCATTAATTTTGCATATAGAAAAATGTAACAAATAACAATCCATTATGAAAACACGGTTATTATTTCTATCAGTCCTTATCACAGCCTTACCTATGTCAATGGCTGCTCAGGATGACGACCTCTACTTCAAGCCGAAGAAGAGATCGAAGACAGAAATGTCTTCACATTTAGATAAAGACATATACGACCGACCTGCCTACTACTGCGGCAGCAACCGAAACGTTGACGAATACAATCGTCGCGGCAAGCTTAAGAGCTACTATCAGAAGATAGGCACCGACTCGCTCGGCAACGACATCATCGAGTTTAGAGAAGGCGACGGAACATACGGCAAAGCCGATCTCGACTCAACGATAACCATTTATCCGGGGTCTGAACGCTATTACGACGACGAGGAAAGCGACTACACCTACTCTCGTCGTATGGGTAGATTTGACGGATTCTATGGCTATTACGACCCGATGTTCTACGGTTCGTATTGGGGATCGCCTTATTGGCGTGGCTACTATGGCTGGTATGACCCATGGTACGATCCATGGTATGGTCCCTATTACGCCGGATGGTATGGCGGATGGTATGGTGGTTGGTACAATCCGTGGTACTACGGCTACGCCTGGGGACGCCCCTACTGGGGATGGGGCGGCGCTTGGGGTCCTACATGGCACTATGCCTACAACGGCCCTACCGGCACACGCAACCATTCTATGGGCAGAGTTACCTTCGGCAATCGTGGCACATCCACAAGCCGCAGCTCTTTCGGAAGCCGCAACAGAGCAAATAACGGAACCCGTTGGTCGGACAACAACCGCACCGACCGCAGCTCGTTTGGTAGCCGAAACAACCGCTCTAACGACACTTTCCGTCAGCAGATGCCGCACCAACCAACCTACAGCAATCCTAACAATGGATTCGGCTCAAGCCGTGGCTCATTTGGTGGAGGCTCAGGCTTTGGTGGCAGCCGTGGCAGCTTCGGCGGAGGAGGTGGCTTCGGCGGAGGCGGAAGTCGTGGTGGCGGCGGAGGCTTTGGCAGCCGTCGATAATGCGTACACTCTTGGTGGCTACAGTTCAACACTGTAGCCACAATACTATAATCGTACATACAATAACAAACAACAGAACAACAAACACGATGAAAAAGATATTATCTATAATGACAGCCGCAATGCTTGGCACTGCGGTGTCTGCCCAGGAAACCTACGACAACGCTCCGTTGGCACAAAAAGACCTTAACGGTACTGCACGCTATGTAGGTATGGGTGGCGCTATGGAGGCTCTCGGTGCCGATGTGTCTACAATGGGCACCAACCCCGCCGGTATTGGTATGTTCCGCCGCAACATCATCAATGGCTCGTTCGGCTTCAACTCACAGTCGGAAGCCGAATCGTTCAATGGTGCCGACAAGACCAATATGAGTTTCGACCAAGCCGCCTTTGTCTACTCAATGCGCACCGGACGCCAGTCGTTCATAAACTTTGGTTTCGGCTATACTAAGAGCAAGAACTTCGACCAGATACTTACCGCTGCCGGCAAGCTGAATGGTGCATCGCAGAATAAGCTGTCGGCGATGAAGAACCTCAATGGAGTATACAAGTTTAATGGCGGCAACAACGGCCTAAATGCCAACTATGCAACATACAGCCAGGTAGACCATCTGTATAGCAATGTGTTGTTCAACCACTACAACGCTGACAACGCAAGCGACCCTAACAACGCCATACTCAACGAAGGTGTTATTGTAAAAGAATCGGACCCTACAACTCCCGTCTACTTCAATGCTACCGACTATCAGTTTGGACGCGCAACGTCTGGATATATAGGCGAATACAACTTCAACATAAGCGGCAACTCTAACGACCGTTTCTATTGGGGCTTGACATTCGGTCTTTATGATGTCCACTACAAGGGTATATCTGCATACTCAGAGAACCTCGTCGATGGCAATAATCCAATAGGCGATATTCTGATGAACGACGAGCGCAAGATTACAGGTACCGGCTTTGACATAAAGGGTGGTATCATCTTCCGTCCTGTTGAAGAGTCTCCATTCCGTATTGGTCTTTATATCCACACTCCAACATGGTACGACCTAACAGCCAAGAACTATACTACCCTTGACATCAGCAAGCTCAACGAAGGCTACGGTTCGACAAACAAAGACAGATCGTACGAGTCGTACGACTTCAAGTTCTTCACCCCTTGGCGTTTCGGTGTAAGCCTTGGCCATACTGTTGGCAACTATCTCGCTATAGGCGCCACATACGAGTATGCCGACTACAGCACTAACGACATCCGCGTGAACGATGGTGGTACAGTAGACGAATGGGGCAACTACTACGACGATAGCTACAGCGACAAGGCGATGAAGGAATGTACAAAGAACTCGCTCAAGGGAGTACACACCCTAAAGCTTGGTCTTGAGTTTAAGCCCGAGAAGAACTTTGCCGTTCGCCTTGGCTACAACTACCTCTCTGCAATGTACAGCAAGTATGGCTATAAGGATGGCTCAATCGACTCGTACGGCACATACTAC
>USCM01000202.1 GCA_900553155.1 uncultured Prevotella sp.
AGATATTCTATGGTATGATGTGCTATGAGGACGGTGGCACCGTTGACGACCTGTTGGTATACAAAATGGGCGAAAACGACTTCTTCCTCGTTATCAACGCTGCCAACATCGATAAGGATGTGGAGTGGATGAAGAGCCATCTTGAAGGTTTTGACGTTGAATTTGCAAATCGTTCGGAAGACTACGGACAACTTGCTGTACAAGGTCCGGAAGCCGAGCAGGTTGTAGAAGAAGTATTGAAAATAGGATGCAAAGAACTGACATTCTATACAGCAAAGTTTGCTGACGTTGAAGGCGAGACCATCATAATAAGCCGCACCGGCTACACTGGCGAGGACGGATTCGAGATTTATGCTTCTCACAAGTTTATCAATACAAATTGGGATAAGCTTATGGAGTCGGGACGTTGCAAACCATGCGGTCTTGGATGCCGCGACACATTACGCTTCGAGGTGGGTTTGCCTCTTTATGGCGACGAGTTGTCAAAGGACATCACACCAGTTATGGCAGGCTTGAGTATGTTCTGCAAGCTCGACAAGCCAGAGTTTATTGGCAAAGAGGCACTTGTCAAGCAGAAAGCCAATGGTCCTGAGAAGAAGCTTGTAGGTATCGAGCTGCAAGACCGTGCCATCCCTCGTCATGGATACAAGGTTTTAGGTGACGGCAAGGAAATTGGCGAAGTAACTACAGGCTATCATACAATATCTACAGACAAGTCGGTATGTATGGCCCTTATCGATGCCAAATACGCCAAATTGGGTACAGAGCTTGAGATACAAATCAGAAAGAAGACATTCCCTGGAATAGTTGTCAAGAAACGTTTCTACGACAAACACTACAAGAAATAATAATAACTAAATAATAAATAACTACTAAATTAAAACACTATGGCAAAAGTAATTGAAGGACTCTACTACTCTGAGTCACACGAATATGTAAAGGTTGAAGGCGATTTCGCTTACGTAGGTATTACAGACTATGCTCAACATGCACTCGGCAACGTTGTATATGTAGACATGCCTGAGGTTGACGACGAGGTAGAGGCAGGCGAAGACTTTGGTGCTGTTGAAAGTGTCAAGGCTGCAAGCGACCTTATCTCTCCAGTATCGGGTACTGTTGTTGAGGTGAACGAGGCTCTTGAGGATAAGCCTGAGCTTATCAACGAGGATGCTTTCGAAAACTGGATTATGAAGGTGGAGCTGTCTGACAAGAGCGAACTTGATAACCTTATGGACGCTGCCGCTTATGAGGAAATCTGCAAGGAATAAGCAGATATCCAATATCATAAACTTAAAACCTTTACTATGAACTTTAAATTTTTCCCTCATACTGAGGAGGAAATAAAACAGATGCTCGCTCAGGCGGGAATGGAGTCGCTCGACGACCTCTATTCTGACGTGCCTGAGTGCATCCGTTTTCGTGGCAAATACGACCTGCCCGACCCGAAGAGCGAGTCGGAAATACGCTCTTTCTTCGAGCAACTCGGCAACAAGAATCTTCGACTCACTGTGTTTGCCGGCGCTGGCTGCTACGACCATTATACACCGGCAGTAGTTCCCAACATCATATCACGCTCCGAGTTTCTTACAAGCTACACCCCATATCAGGCAGAGATATCACAGGGAACACTCCACTACATCTTCGAATATCAGAGCATGATGGCCGAACTTACCGGTATGGATGTGTCAAACGCTTCCATGTACGACGGCTCTACAGCAACTGCAGAGGCGGCTATAATGGCTATGGCTGCTACCAAGAAGACAGACACTGTGCTTGTATCTGAGACCATAGACCCTAAGGTTCTGAATGTTGTAAAGACATACGCCCATTTCCATGGCTTCAACATCGAGTTGATTAAGGCCAATGAAGGCGTAACCGACAAGGCGAGCATGGACGAACGACTTGGACGTGGCGGCATAGCAGGAGTTATTGTACAACAGCCTAACTATTATGGCATTGTGGAAGACTACTCTGGTTTTGCCGACTCTTGCCACGCAAACAAGGCCCTGTTTGTAATGAACAGCGTGGCTGCCGACCTTGCTACGCTTAAAACTCCAGGCGAATGGGATGCTGATATAGCTGTAGGCGATGGCCAATCGCTCGGTATCCCGATGTCGTTCGGCGGTCCTTCGGTAGGTTATATGTGCTGCAAGGAAAAGCTGATGCGCAAGATGCCGGGACGTATTGTGGGCAAGACAGTAGACAATAGAGGCCAGCGTGTCTTTGTACTCACTCTCCAGGCACGCGAGCAGCACATTCGCCGTCAGAAAGCAACGTCCAACATCTGTTCTAACGAATCGCTTATGGCTCTCTTTGTAACCATATATATGTCTATTATGGGCAAGGAAGGTCTAAAGGAAGCAGCACAGATGTCGTACGATGGCGCGCATTATCTGCATGACGAACTGATAGCTACTGGCAAATTCGAGGAAAAGTACAACAAGCCTTTCTTTAACGAGTTCTGCCTTACATACAAGGGCGACGCAGACGCACTGCAAAAGCATCTCATAGCCAAGGGCATAATGGGTGGCATCAAGGTTGATGCAAACACTATTATGTTTGCCGTTACTGAGAAACGCACAAAGGAAGAGGTTGACAATCTTGTAAACATTGTAAAGGAGGAGACACTATGAACAATCAGCTTTATGGAAACTTGATTTTTGAGTTATCACGTCCTGGCAGATGTGGTTATTCTCTTCCGAAGAATAAGTTTGGACACCACGAAGTTCCTGACGAGATGCGACGCAAGGCAGATGCAGAGTTGCCCGAATGTGACGAACTCACCGTGGTACGCCATTACACCAATCTTAGCAACAACAACTTTGGTGTAAACAATGGCTTCTATCCATTAGGCAGTTGCACGATGAAGTACAACCCTATCATCAATGAGGAGATAGCAGCAATGCCACAATTTGCAGCCATTCACCCACTACAGCCAGAAGAGACATGCCAAGGAGCATTGCAGGTGTACTATGACATGCAAAAGGCTCTCGCCGCTATAACGGGTTTGGAAGAATTCACACTCAATCCATTTGCCGGCGCACATGGAGAGTTGACCGGACTAATGATTATCCGTGCCTACCACCAAAGTCGTGGCGATATGAAACGCACTAAGGTTATTGTACCAGATTCGGCACACGGCACCAACCCGGCGTCTGCTGCAGTTTGCGGACTGGAAATCATCGAAGTAAAATCAACGGCAGAAGGTGTTGTCGACGTAAACGATTTGCGTGGGCTGCTTGACGACACCGTTGCAGCTATGATGATGACCAACCCTAACACACTCGGACTATTCGAACCTGAGATTCCTGAGATACAACGACTTGTACACGAATGTGGAGGTCTTATGTATTATGATGGCGCCAATCTCAACCCTATGCTTGGTGTATGCCGTCCTGGAGATATGGGATTTGACGTTATGCACATCAATCTGCATAAGACATTCTCTACACCTCATGGTGGAGGTGGCCCCGGCTCAGGTCCGGTAGGTGTTCGCAAGGGATTGGAAAAGTTCCTCCCAGTACCAAAGGTAGAGAAGATTGGCGACACATACCATATCGTTACCAATGGCGAGGGCAACATCCATGTGGGCGAGTTCTTCGGCAACTTTGGGGTAATGCTTAAAGCTTACACCTATATCTTGACACTCGGCAACGAGCACATCAAGCTTGTAGGTCCGCTTGCCACACTCAATGCCAACTATATTAAGGAGTCGTTGAAAGACTGCTACGAATTGCCTATTGGCAGTGTATGCAAGCATGAGTTTGTATTCAATGGCTTGAAGGACAAGTCGACAGGTGTAACTACTATGGATGTGGCAAAACGTCTGCTCGATTATGGCTATCATGCTCCAACA
>USCM01000203.1 GCA_900553155.1 uncultured Prevotella sp.
ACACGGGACGGGTTTGCTGCACATCCTCAAGGAGGTGGTCGCGGTGCAGCTGCAACGACTCGCCAAAGAGGTTGTGTACTACCGTTTTCCAACGCGATGTAGTCATATCGCTCCACTCCAACAGCGGCACCTTCTCGGCAAGAGCCTGTCCGTTCTGCTGCTTTACAAAGTCGTTGTGCTCCTTCAGCTTGTCCACGCGTCCCGGATCTTTCTTCTTTATGGCTGCCTCAATGCGCTTTATGCCCTGTTCTTGCGGCTCGACTATAGCCTTCTGCTGCCACACCACAACAAGTGCCAACAGCAATGTAGGCACCACGAACGACGCAATGCTGCGCCACGAAAACACCTTCTTGCCTGCCGCAAACCATGCCGCAAGCGCCACCTTTACACCATTGGTTAGCGTTATGCCAGCCGTAAGCATAAAGAGCAATGCCTGTTGCAGATACGTAAAGCGCTTGCCCTCCTGCAACTTGCGCCCCGTTAGCAGCAACGTAAGCAGGAGCAGAGGCAGCGACAGGGCAAAGTGGTCGGGCACCATAGTGGTTATCATTATATGCGCAAAGCCGTAGAAGAGAGCTATAAGCCACAAGGTGTCTTTGCGTGTACACCCCACAATGTCGCGCAGGATGCGGTGCAAGAGTATTACTCCCCACACATCGCAAGCCACGAGAACCGCTGCCATAAGGAATACGGCAAAGTTGAACTCGGTAGGCGGCATTATAGTATGGTTGATCCAGTACAGCGGCAGCAGCACTGCGACAAACAGCGGATGGCGCAGCGCGTTCCAGTGCAGGCGCATGCACGATATAAAGATGAGCGAGAACACATCATATCCCGACATGCCGAGGTGGTTGTAGAACACCGACCAGAACCCGACGTGGGCACCACGTGTAAACGAGTCGTAGTGGTTGTATATCAGCATTGCGTTGAGCAAGACAAACACCACGAGTGCTACGAGCGCTACGGGGCGCTCCTCCTTGCGTAGAATCATATAACGTTAGAAATAAAGATACTGTACTATCAAGCTTACATTCCATACCCACAAGAACGCCGCCAACACCGCCAAGACGCCCTTCAGCGCCAATGCGGCACGTCGTGGCTTGGCTGCCTTAAGCAGATAAGCCGTGGCTATAGGTATGGCGTATATCCAGTGGGCAGACATAATGTACACCTCGTTGATGCCGAAGCCGAGCACTACGTGCAGCACCATATCGAGGGCAAAGTAAGACATGACCAGCCACATGAAGCGCGAGCGGCGTCCTGCCCATATACCGAGGACGAAGAGCAGCACGATGATGCCCTCCACCACATAGTTGAAGGCATAACGGTAGTTCACTATTATAGGTCGCGACCTCAGCACGTCGTCCAAGAGGTGGTCCTGATGTATCTGTATCGACTCGCCAAGAAGGTTCTCCACTATTGATTCCTGGCGCGATGTTGTGATGTCGGTCCAGTCGAGGAACTGCTTGTGCGATATGGGCGCGCCCTTGCTCACACGCTTCTTCTTGGCCTTGTTGGCTGCAGCCTTGGCACGTGCAACGGAGTCGCGCACCACCGAGTCGCGGCTCAGCGAGTCGCGTTGGACTATTGTGAACGACGCTATACGTATCGAGTCGTCGTGTGCCTTCTGTGCCTGTTGCTGCTGTTGCTTGCGTTGTTTTTCTGCCTTAAGCTTTGCACGCGCCTCCTTTGCAGCCATATCACGTGGCCACACGATGTATCGGTAGCTCATGCGGGCAGCTCCCCAGGTAAGTGCGGCAGGCAGCAGAATGGCAAGGAAGAGGAACTTGGGGCGTAAGATGCGCCAACCATTGACAAACAGCTCCGACAGATATATCTTCAATCCGTTGTTCAGAGAGGTGCCGGCGGTTATGAAGAAGTAGACCACCGACTGCCATATCGTTAGCTTCTTGCGGCTCTTTATAAGCTTGCCCGACACGTAGAGGGCAAACAACAGCAGCATCATGGATATGATGAAGTGGTCGGGCGCCATTGCCGACAGCATTACATAGCCAAAGCCGAAGAAGAAGAACGTAAGCAATGTGGCATCTGTGCGGCTCACCCCTATCACCTCTCTGAAGATGCGGTAGATGAATATAGCCGAGTAGAAAGCCGAGAACGTCTGTATTGCCGCCACCACAAACACGGCACAGTTGATGCCTGTGAGCCACATCAGCCCTTGGTTGATGAGGTAAGGTATGTACATATAGAACGCCAAGAGCGGATGGCGGAAGACATTGTAGCCTGCCGTCCAGTTGCTCACAACCGAATAGGTTATAGGGTCGAAGCCCGAGACATGGAACTTGCCTATAAAGAGGTGCCAATAGTATTTATTGAGCGGTGTAAAGATGTCGTAATACTTGCACACCACCAAAGCGTTGAGTGCAAGCAGCAACACAAGCATAACAGCCGCAAGCAGTCGCTCCTCACGCTTTACACGGAACACTGACGAGAAAATCCGAAAGAAAGATTTGCCTTTTATATTCATCTATATTCTACTTTTTCAAGTTTCCTTTTTTACCTTTTTACTCTTTTACCTTTCTACTTTTTACCTTTTTACTCTTTTACTTTTTTACTCCTCTACCCTTTTTACTTTTTTACTCTTTTACTTTTTTACCTTTAAAAAGTATCTCACAAGTATAAAGTTCACCGGTACACATACGCAGAACATCGGTATAGGCGCCCATTGCTTCGGCACCCCAACCCATATAGCCGCATTAAGCACCACCATCTGCAGCACATAGTTTACGGCATGGCTCAACGCAAAGCCTGCTCCACGCTTCTTTGAAGCCTCAACACGGAACGTATAGCGTGTGGAAGCAATGAAGTTGAACGCAAAACTGATGGCATAACCTATCGTCATGGCAATGGTTGGATTAAGCCACATCACCAGTACCCAGTATATGGCATACTGCATAAGCGTTGCCAGCACACCCACTATGCCAAAGCGTATAACCTCGCCCAACTGTTTGTTGTATTTGTTGTTCATCTATATTATCTTGTTCACATACTGTTAAACATCAGCGAAAGGGTTTGAAGTGAGCCTCATCCGCAAACTCCAACAACTCCTTGTCGCCCCTGCTGTCGCCACAGGCTACAACCCAGAAGTCGTCCCGGTTGCTCTTGAGCTGTGGCATTGCCTCCAGCACACGCCTTACCTTCTCGGCTCCATAGCAGTTGTGTGTACGAAATCTGCCCGTCAATACCCCGTCCGTGTCTACCTCCACCTCGGTGCCAATGACCCTGAAGTCGGAGCGGCTTGCCTTCGATATGTTGTCGAAGAAGGGGCGCACCCAGTTGTCTATGCTTGCGCTCACCACGCAGAGGGTCTCGTTGTTGTGGAATATCTCGCGCAGCTTGTCGAGCGCCTTCTGTCGCATAAGCCTTTGGTTGTGGTGTGCAAAGCGTCGGCACACAAGGTCGAAGTTGTCTATCGACATTCCCTTGAAGTACCATGCAAAGAGGCGTTGCTTGGCGCGATAGTTGGGATAGAGGTGCAGCTTCATCAGCACCAAGAGCGGACTGAACAGCGCGAACCCTATAAAGAACCTGCGCCTGCCGCACGCATAGCGTATAAACTCGAGCAGCGTGTCGGCACATGTAAGCGTACCGTCGAAGTCGAACAGATATACCTTCTTCTTCATATAACGTATATCATCACAAGGAAGGTTAGTATCCACGCCACAACTATTATCTGCGAGAAGTGGTCGCGCAGTATAATCTTAGTCGGGTCGCCACTCTTCTTGTCGACAACGGCTATCTGTATGTAGCGCAGCAGTCCGAGCAGCACAAAGACAAAGGTAAGGTAT
>USCM01000204.1 GCA_900553155.1 uncultured Prevotella sp.
CGATGTCAAGCAGCAGCACCTACCAACCGCTCGACCCTCGCACACAGAAACGTATGACGCTCGAAGTGCAGGTGGCAGGCATCGAGGTAAGCATTAAGGACGTGCGCAACTTCCTTGAGTCCGACTGCATCTACGACTACAATCCCATCAGCGAGTTTCTCGCCAAGTGCGACGGAAGTTGGGACGGACACGACTACATCGCCGACCTCGCCCAGACTGTGCCTAACAACAATCCTCACTGGACGTCGTGGTTCAGAACGTGGTTCTTAGCTATGGTCAACAGTTGGCTGCCAAACAAGAAGCATACCTACGGCAACAGTGTCGTGCCACTGCTTATCTCAGGACAGGGCTACAACAAGAGTACCTTCTGCCGCCGACTTCTTCCGGACGAACTGGAATGGGGCTACAGCGACAACCTAACGCTGTCGGACAAGCGCCAGGTGTATCAGGCCATGTCGCAACAGCTGCTTGTAAACCTCGACGAGTTCAACCAGATATCGCCCAAGGTGCAGCAAGGCTTCTTGAAGAATATGCTACAGCTGCCTACCGTCAAGATGAAGCGCCCTTACGGCAGCCACATCGAGACGTTTCCGCGACTTGCCTCTTTTATCGCCACAAGCAACCTTGAGGACATCCTTGCCGACCCATCCGGCAACCGCCGCTTTATAGCCGTGCGCCTTACTCACCCCATACGCGTAAACCGCATGCCCAATCACCGCCAACTATACGCACAGGCACTCGCCTTGCTAAAGTGCGGCGAACGCACATGGTTCGACGGCTATCAAACTAAACTAATAATGAAAAACAACCAACAGTTTGAGGTCCAAATGCCTGTAGACCACTACTTCCACAACTATTTTGTGCCGGCTAAAAACGAGGACGAGGGCAAGTGGCTCACCGTTGCAGAAATATTCAGCCAACTAAGGCAAGAAGTAGGCTCCATCATCAAGCCCAACAACCTCATTGGCTTTGGCAGAAAACTCGGATATATACATGGACTAAAACACAAACGCTCTGCCACAGGCACCAAATATCTTGTGAAGCGGGTATAGGCGAGAGTGTGAGCACCCTTCTTTATGGTACGGCCAACTGCTGTACCATAAAGAAGGGATTATATGTTAGTTTAACGCTTCTTTCTTTTTCCAAATAATTCAGAATGAGATCCAAGGCGAACAAGTTTAATAATATCTTTATCCTTGTCATACCAAATAAGAAGATAGTCGTCTTCGACATGACATTCCATATAATCCTTCCACTCACCCTTCAACTGATGAGGATTAAACTCAGCAGGAAGACTTTCCCCATTTGCCAATTTCGCTACTATAGCATAAAGCAAATTAACCTTATTAAGGTCTTTACTAAAACGCTTGAAGTCCTTTTTAAATTGGGATGTTTTACGAATCTCTTTCATACTTATTCCATAGAGGCCATAAAACTTTCCAAACTATCCATACAAACAACACCAGCATCATTGCCATCTCTCGCCTCTTTCATAGCGGCTAAAGTTACAGAGTTTGGCTGTTCTGAAGAGATTTCTTCACCTGCCTCTGTGTTGTTTACATTCAATACCTTAACTCCATGAATAGCCTTTAACACAGCTTTAAGATGTGTTAGTATTGAAGGATTTTCTACTTCTAATGTTAATGTTGTCATAATCTAAGCATTTTATAATATGCAAAGATAGCACAAATCAAAGATAAAACAAAACAAACTTGTTTGTTTTTATAGCCAAGACGAAACTTCTTTAAAATGATGGGTAAGTGACAGATAAGTGACTGGTCATCACCATTTCTCAACACCCAACACTCGCACAACATATTATTCTACAATGGGTTATACTATTCCGATACCCCAAAAGTGATAGAATGAGTGGTTAAAATAAAAAAACAATCATTGCAGTTTAAAGTTTAGGAAATAAAAATAAAGAGTAAAAAATTGCCCCAAATAGAAAATTTATGTAATTTTGTAGTCTGAATATAACATAACAACGCATATTAATATTTAACTATTTAGCATATGCTTACACTTAAACTCATCAGTGAGGAAACTGAACGTGTTATCAAAGGCTTGAACAAGAAGCACTTTGCTGGTGCCGAGGAAGCCGTGAACGAAGTTCTCGCTATAGACAAGCGTCGCCGCGAGACACAGCAGGAACTTGACCAGAACCTTTCAGACGCTAAGAAGATGGCAGCACAGATTGGTGCTCTTATGAAGCAGGGTAACAAGCAGGAGGCTGACGAAATCAAGGCTAAGGTTGCAGCTATCAAGGAGGCAAACAAGGCTTTGGAGGAGACTAAGGCACAGGCCGAGAAGGACCTCGTGGCTAAGCTCTGCACCATACCAAACATACCTAACGACGATGTACCTGAGGGCAAGGACGCAAGCGACAACGTAGTGGTTAAGGAAGGCGGCGAGATGCCTAACCTTCCAGAGGATGCCCTCTGCCACTGGGACTTGTGCAAGAAGTACAATCTCATCGACTTCGACCTCGGCGTCAAGATTACCGGTGCCGGATTCCCTGTCTACATCGGCAAGATGGCACGCTTGCAGCGTGCCCTTGAGGCTTTCTTCCTTGAGGAGGCTCGCAAGAGCGGATACCTCGAAGTACAGCCCCCTTACGTTGTAAACGAGGCTTCGGGTTATGGCACAGGACAGTTGCCTGACAAGGAGGCACAGATGTACCAGTGCCAGCTCGACAACCTATACCTCATCCCTACAGCCGAGGTGCCTGTTACAAACATCTTCCGCGACGAGATTCTTGACGAAAAGGACCTGCCTATCAAGCGCTGCGCCTACTCGGCTTGCTTCCGTCGTGAGGCTGGCTCATACGGCAAGGACGTACGCGGACTGAACCGCTTGCACCAGTTTGACAAGGTGGAGATTGTACGCATCGACAAGCCAGAGCACTCTTACCAGTCGCTCGACGAGATGCTTGTACACGTGGAGGGTCTGCTCAAGAAGCTTGAGCTGCCGTACCACATCCTGCGCCTGTGCGGTGGCGATATGAGCTTCACATCTGCCATCTGCTACGACTTCGAGGTTTGGAGCGCTGCCCAGAAGCGTTGGCTGGAGGTATCGTCTGTATCCAACTTCGAGAGCTATCAGGCCAACCGTCTGCACTGCCGCTACCGCAATGCAGAGACAAGAAAAATCGAACTCTGCCACACTCTTAACGGCTCGGCACTTGCCTTGCCGCGTATCGTGGCTGCCATCATCGAGAACAACCAGACCCCAGAGGGCATACGCGTACCGAAGGTGCTCGTTCCTTACTGCGGCTTCGAGATGCTCGACGACAAGAACTTCTAATCAATAAATAAAAAGAGGGTGTGTCAAAACGTGTAAACAATTAGCTTTGTTTTGGGTTTTGACATACCCTCTTACTGCTTTAACCTATTCTACTACGCATCATCAAATCCTAACTTAAAACAATAACATTACCGTCCATGAACAAAATCGTATTGAAAAAACAGTTCTCCGAAAAGGTGTACCTTTTTGAGATTGAAGCTCCATTGATTGCAAAGAGCCGCAAGGCAGGCAACTTCATCATCGTGCGCGTTGGCGACAATGGCGAACGTGTGCCTCTGACAATCGCCGATGCCGACATCAAGCGTGGCACAATAACTATCGTTGTGCAGAAGGTGGGTCTGTCGTCTACAAAACTGTGTAGCCTCAACGAGGGCGACTATATCACGGATGTGGTTGGTCCGCTTGGCAATCCTACACATATAGAGAATTTTGGTACGGTGGTTTGTGCTGGCGGTG
>USCM01000205.1 GCA_900553155.1 uncultured Prevotella sp.
GTAGATATTTGGGAAGTGCTTCTTTGTCTCAGCAGGATCCTTATGTGTAACGTCAAGGCAAACGTGGTCGATGCCATGAATCTTCATCTCCTTGTCAATGGCACGTGCAACGATATCACGCGGAGCCAAAGACAGACGCTCGTCGTACTTCTCCATAAACGATTCGCCATTAGGCAGACGCAGAATACCGCCGTAGCCACGCATAGCCTCAGTTATAAGGAAAGCCGGATGTGTCTCGCCCGGATGATAAAGGGCAGTGGGGTGGAACTGTACAAACTCCATATCCTTAACCGTTCCCTTTGCACGATACACCATAGCCTCGCCGTCGCCGGTAGCAATAACAGGGTTGGTAGTGGTCTGGTATACAGCACCGCAACCTCCGGTACACATCAGCGTAACCTTGCTAAGGTATGTGTCCACCTTCTCGGTCTCAGGGTTAAGCACGTATGCGCCATAGCAGTTGATGTAAGGAGTGCGTCGTGTTACACGTGCTCCAAGATGATGTTGTGTGATAATCTCCACAGCAAAGTGGTTCTCCTTAATGTCGATGTCTGGGCAAGCACGCACGGCAGCCATCAGTCCACGCTGAATCTCGGCACCCGTATCGTCGGCGTGGTGCAGGATGCGGAACTCCGAGTGGCCGCCCTCACGGTGCAGGTCGAACTCGCCGTTTTCCTTACGGTCGAAGTTGACACCCCATTTCACAAGCTCTTTAATTTGTTCGGGGGCATTGCGCACAACCTGCTCAACGGCACGACGGTCGCTGATAAAGTCGCCGGCAATCATAGTGTCCTCTATATGCTTGTCGAAATTGTCAACTGCAAGATTAGTTACTGAGGCCACGCCACCTTGGGCAAACGATGTGTTTGCCTCGTCGAGCGAAGTCTTGCAAATAATGCACACCTTACCTTTGTGTGCTTGGGCTACCTTCAAAGCGTAGCTCATGCCGGCAACACCGGCACCGATAATCAGAAAGTCGTATTTGAAAACCATCTTTTCTGTTTTTTTCTTAGACGATGCAAAATTAGAGAAAAAAAAGAAGACACTGCATAGTTTTGTTCACTTTTTATTGCCTTTCTACTTAAAAATTTGTACTTTTGCACCAAATTTTGAGTATACTTAAAAATCATTATAATGGAGATTTCATATAAATGGCTTAAGGAGTATGTAGATTTCGACCTCACTCCTCAAGAGACAGCCGATGCGCTGACATCTTGCGGACTCGAAGTTGACGCTCTTGAAGAGGTACAGACCATTAAGGGTGGACTGAAGGGACTGTACGTGGGCAAGGTATTGACTTGCGAGATGCACCCTAATTCGGACCACTTGCATATAACAACCGTAGACCTCGGCAAAGGCGAACCGCAGCAGATAGTATGTGGTGCTCCAAATGTTGCAGCAGGTCAGAAGGTTATAGTTGCCGATTTGGGCTGCGTGCTCTACGACGGCGACAAGGAATTTGTTATCAAGAAGTCTAAGTTGCGCGGTGTCGAGTCGAACGGTATGATATGTGCCGAAGACGAGATTGGTGTTGGCACAAGCCACGATGGCATTATCGTGTTGCCCGAAGACGCACCGGTAGGACAGCCTGCTGCAGAATATTATCACTTGGAGAGCGACTGGGTTATCGAGATTGATATCACGGCCAACCGTTCGGACGCGCTTAGCCATTGGGGTGTAGCGCGCGACCTTTATGCTTGGCTCAAGCGCAATGGTCACAACACATCGCTCCATCGTCCCGACTGCTCAGAGTTTACTGTCGACAATACCGACCTTCCTATCGACGTAGAGATAGAGAATACCGAGGCTTGCAAGCGTTATGCTTGCGTCAGCATCACTGGTTGCGAGGTTAAGGAGAGCCCCGAGTGGTTGCAGGACAAGCTCAAGGTTATCGGCTTGCGTCCTATCAACAACATCGTCGACATTACCAACTACGTAATGATGGCATACGGCCAGCCTATGCACTGCTTCGACGCCGACATGGTTAAGGGCCACAAGATTGTTGTACGCACCCAGCCTGAAGGCACCAAGTTTGTTACACTCGATGGCGAGGAGCATACCCTTGGCGAGCACGACCTTAGCATCTGCAATGCCGAAGAGCCAATGTGCATAGCCGGAATATTCGGCGGCAAGGGTTCGGGCACATACGACACCACAACCAACGTGGTTCTTGAGAGTGCCTACTTCCATCCTACATGGATTCGCAAGAGTGCGCGTCGTCACGGACTGAGCACCGATGCAAGCTACCGCTTCGAACGTGGCATCGACCCCAACGGCATAATATATGCCTTGAAGCAGGCAGCCATCCTGTGCAAGCAGTTGGCAGGCGGCAAGGTTAGTATGGAGATAAAGGACGTTTATCCAGCACCAATAGCCGATGCGCGTGTGCAGCTCGACTACGAATATGTAGACCGTCTTATCGGCAAGAAGATTGGCAACGACATGATTCGCTCTATTGTTGAGAGCCTTGAAATGAAAGTCGTGTCGGAGACAGAGGCTGGATTGGAGCTTGACGTACCTGCTTATCGCGTAGACGTACAGCGTCCATGCGACGTGGTGGAGGACATCCTCCGCATCTACGGATATAATAATGTAGAGATTCCTACACAGCTCAAGAGTTCGCTCACCATCCTTGGCGACGAGGACAAGGCTTACCATCATCAGAATGTTATAAGCGAGCAGCTCGTAGGTTGCGGCTTCCGCGAGATATTGAACAACTCGCTCACCAAGACAGCCTACTATACCGAGCTTAACCACTATACAGAGGAGACAACCGTAAAGGTGATGAATCCTCTTAGCTCCGACCTCGGCGTTATGCGTCAGACTCTGCTCTTCGGTGGATTGGAGAGCATTTGCCGCAACGTAAACCACAAGATGCCTAACCTCCGATTCTTCGAGTTTGGCAACTGCTACCACTTCTCGCCAGAGAAGAAGAACGACGAGGACCCGATAAAGGCATATACCGAGGAGATGCACCTTGGCATGTGGCTCACCGGAAAGCGCGTCGAAGGTTCGTGGGCACACGCCGACGAGCAGTCGTCTTTCTACGAACTTAAGGCATACGTTATGAACATCTTTACCCGTTTGGGTGTCAATCCAGGTATCGTTGTAGCCGAGAAGTCGGACAACAACGTCTTTGGCAAGGCCCTCGCATTGAAGGCCCGCAGCGGCAAGGTGCTCTGCGAGATGGGTACCGTAAGCCATAAGTTGCTCAAGAAGGTGGACATCGACCAGGACGTTTTCTATGCCGACATCAACTGGAACAACCTCATGCGTGCTATAAAGAAGAACGAAACCTTGTACCACGACATCAGCAAGTTCCCGTCAGTAAGCCGCGACCTCGCCTTGCTTATCGACAAGAGCGTAGAGTTTGAGCAGATAGAGCAGATAGCACGCCAAACCGAGAAGAAGCTCCTCAAGAGCGTTGAGCTGTTCGACGTATACGAGGGCAAGAACCTTCCGGAGGGCAAGAAGAGCTACGCCGTAAACTTCATTCTGCAGGACGAGACAAAGACTCTCAACGACAAGCAGATTGAGGCTATCATGTCTAAGCTCATCAACAACCTGAAGACAAAGTTGGAAGCAGAACTCAGATAATAAACAATAAAAATACAATATAAAACAAAATGGGAAGAGCATTTGAATACCGCAAAGCTACAAAGCTGAAGCGTTGGGGCCACATGGCTAAGACATTTACCCGTCTGGGCAAGCAGATCGCTATCGCTGTTAAGGCAGGCGGTCCGGAACCTGAGAACAA
>USCM01000206.1 GCA_900553155.1 uncultured Prevotella sp.
CCGCCTCTATCCGTCCAACTATGTGGCACTCGACCTGCTGCGTGGCAACAACGATATGGCAAGCCATTACACCGAGGCAGACCGCACGGCGTTTGAGAAGTACCTGGAGGGTCAGTTGGCTAAGATCAACGACCTGCCCAATGCCGACACCGCCTTCTTGCGTGAGCGCATGCTCGAGATGTATGCCAACCCGGCTATCAACCAGCTGAGCGTTGTGTAAATTCGGAGATACAATGTATAGATTCGCGTATACTGCGCTGCTACTGCTCGCCCTCTCCCTTGGTATGGCATCGTGCCAGAACGACGGCTACGACACCGGCGACAGCGCCTACTCGTACATCACCGCCGAGCTTGTCCTCCTGCACACCAACAGCAACAAGGCTGTGGCATACGCCACTCTCGACGACGGCTCGCAGTTGCAGTTCAGCAACAAGTTTGGCCTTAAGTGGGCAGAAGAGGCGGATGCCGACTACCGTGCCCTACTCTACTACGACAAGCCTCTCGACGGCAGCACATCGGTCAAGGCTCGTGGCGTTACACCGGTGCCCATCGTCAGCATCAGCAAGCCGGAGAAGGTAGAGCAGATGTACACCGACCCTCTCGGCATCGAGAGTGTGTGGGTGGCTAAGAACAAGACCTTCCTTAATATGTCGCTGCTGCTCAAGTCGGGTTCTACCGACGGCGACACCCAGCAAACGGTGGGTCTTGTAGAGCAAGGCCGTTCTACCGATGCCGACGGCAAGCAGCATGTGGTGCTTGAGATGTACCACAACCAGGGTGGTGTTCCCCAATACTACACGGTGCAGCAGTATGTCAGCGTCAGCCTTACCGAGCTTAACGCTGATGTCGTGGAGATACAAGCTAATACATACAACGGCAAGAAAAGTTGGATTGTCGAAAAATAAGGAAAAAGTGACAGCCGCTAAGCTATTGCATTAATTGTCAATAACTTAGCGGCTGTCACTTTATATTTTTCGCCCCTGTATCTGCCAGCCTATCTGACATTCGTGGCCTATGATGTAGCAGGCGCGCAATGGCAAGTGCTTTGTGTATTATAATCTCTACCCTACAACGACGTTATCTCTATCTTGTAACGCCATTACAACGGCTTTGTAACGCGCCAATAGCTACCCTATTGGACACACAAGAATAATGGCAGATGGGCTGTTAGATAGACGTCTTCCAACGCCAATGTAACAGCCCTTAACTCACTGATTATCAATACACAACGTCAAAGCTGGCACTTTTGCAGTAATATTTGCGAAAGTAAATTAATAATCTCTACTTCTTCAGCACTGCCCTAACCACAAACCAGATGTGCATACAGATAGTGGTTAGCAGACCGTAGTGGCGGCGCATAACACGGAAGCGCTCGACGAGCGAGGCACGATGGTTCTTGTTGGTCATGCCGCCGTCGAGATAGTTCACCACAACCTCCGGCAGCTGGAGCAAGGGCAACCCTTCCTTCTCGGCACGCTTCATCACACGTATACACCAGTCTACATCGGCAGAGAATCGGTATCGAAGGTCGTAAGGCTCTGCCTTGGCAATGTCGGTGCGCACATAGAAAGCCTGGTGGCATACAAGCATGCCGTGACGGAAGGAGCGCCAGTTGAGGTTGGCAGGCGGAGCGAGACGACGAGGGCGCAGCAAGTTGCCGTCGTTGTCTACAATGTTGGTGTTGCCATAAAGCACGGCAGGCAGCCTACCGTCCGAACGCTCGTTGACGTCGTTGGATATATTTTCAAGCGTCATGTCATTGGGCAGCACATCGCCGGCATTGAGAAACACCACATAGTCGCCCGTGGCTTTCTGCAGTGCCTTGTTCATGGCATCATACAGACCGCGGTCGGGTTCGGAGCTAACGACAATGTCATGCTGCGTCTCCTCCTCGGCGTTGCGTTGTCGGTAGGCGTCGACCAGAGCCAAGGTGTTGTCCTTGGATGCTCCGTCTACAATTATGTGTTCTATCTGTGCCCACGTCTGGTTGAGTATGCTGTCAAGGGTGCGCTGAAGCACGCTGCCGGCGTTGTAGGTACAGGTTAATATCGAGAATCTAATCATATATCTTTGGTCGTGAATTAATCGTATAATTGGCGTTAATACTTAAATGATGTATCTTTTGAGTGCAATCAGCTCGTTGTACACCTCGATGTACTTCATAGCCACACTCTGCTGCGAGTAGTTGTGTGCCACCTTCTTAAGGCAGGCAGAAGCGAGAGCCTCGCGGTCGGCATCGTTGAGAGTCCAACGTATGCCCTCGGCAAGGTCGGCAGAGTCCTTGAAGTTGGCAAGGTAGCCCGTGCGCTTGTGGTCAATCATCTCGGGTATGCCGCCCACACGGAACGCCACACTCGGCACGCCGCAAGCGGTGGCCTCCATTATGGTGTTGGGCAGATTATCTTCGAGCGAGGGCAGCACGTACACATCTGCCGAATTGTATATGCTCACAATCTTGTGGTCGTCGCTTACGTAGCCCAGAGGGTAAGACGGCAACTGCAGTTGCTGGCAAACCTCCTCCGAGCAGCCACCGAGCACAGCCACAGCCGTGTTCTGCTTAAGCTCGGGGTGTTCGGAGGCAAGGCGGTTGAGTGCTTCGATAAAGTAGGCAACGCCCTTTCGCTCGTCTGTAACCTTCTGCGACACAAAGAGGATGATGCGTCCCTCGGCTGGCAGACCGGCTTGCAGCCTTGCCTCGCGTTGGTCGGTGGGGCAGAAGATGCGGGTGTCGATGGTGTTGGGTATGGATGTGACACGCTGTCCGGAGAGCAGCGCGCTCTGCTTGGCTTGGTCCTCAAGCCAGCGGCTACACGTAACGAAGTGGATGTTGCTGCCTTGGTAGAGGCGCTTCTTGCGCTCCCACACCTGGCGCGAGAGGTCGTCGGCAGAACCGTGCAGAGGCAGCAGGGGACAGTTGTGGCATCCTGTGCGGAACGACGGGCAGGTGCGCGCGTAATGGCAGATGCCCGTAGCGGGCCACAGGTCGTGCATGGTCCACACCACCGGCTTGCCGCTGCGCACTATCTTGCGTATGCTGTTGAGCGACAGCATGCCCTGGTTAATCCAGTTGAGGTGTATCACGTCAGCCTCCTTAAACTCAGGCAGACGGGTTATGTCGCTGCCCGAATTGGCAATGTCTATCTCGAACAGATGCTTCTTTTGCAGATGAAGACGCAGGAAGATGGATAGCCGCTCCTTAAGAAAATGCCACTTTACAGCCCACTTGTGGGGCAGCGGCACAACGGTTATCTTGTCGGTTTGCTTGTCGCCGACGAGCATCTTGGTCTTCACGCCGTTGTTCATAAGCGCCTCCATAAGGCGATTGGCAGCCACGGCGGCACCGCCAGTCTTTTCGCTTGTATTTACGATGAGTACTCTCATAGTGATTCTTTATAATTGGCAAACTTACTCATTTTTTCCCGATTAACGTGCTATTGCACCCATATTTTTACACAACGGGAAGGGCTTTGGGTAGGAACGGATTGTTAGCCAAATCCTTTAACAAACTTACAGATTATCACATTAAGAGTTAAATGAATGTTAATCGGATAGTTGTGCACGAACACACAGTTTTGACATAAATCAATAAAAGCACTATTTAATGAATATTAGAGGAATAATTGTTTGCAGGGTGAGGGAAAGTTAGTACCTTTGCATTGTCAAAAGGTTAATAGATTGTTTAGGTTAGTAGTAATAGATTTAGGTTTTTAGTTATTAGGTTTAAGGTAAATTGAACGATTGTTTAACAGGTA
>USCM01000207.1 GCA_900553155.1 uncultured Prevotella sp.
CTGGACGAACTGGAGGAAGAACTCCAGATAAAAGTGCGCCCACTGTCGTGGCCTATCAACATCGGTGCCAAGTTTAAGGGCGTATACAATATCTACGAGAACAAGCTCGACCTCTTCAAGCCCGACAAGCAGCGCGTTACGGAGAAGGTGGAGATTGACATCAACTCGGACGAGCTGGAGGCTCATATCGGCGAGCAGGACGCTACGCAGCTGCGCGACGATATAGAGCTGATTGACGGCGTATACCCCGAGTTTGACGTAGAGACATACCGCTCTGCCGAAGTTGCACCTGTGTTCTTTGGTTCGGCTTTGAACAACTTTGGCGTGCAGGAGCTGCTCAACTGCTTCGTAAAGATTGCACCATCGCCAAAGCCAACAAAGGCTGAAGAGCGCGAGGTAGAGCCGGAGGAACCGAAGTTTACTGGCTTCATCTTCAAGATTACCGCCAACATCGACCCCAACCACCGCTCGTGTATAGCCTTCTGCAAGGTGTGCAGCGGCAAGTTTGAGCGCAACAAGCCTTATCTGCACGTGCGCCAGGGCAAGACCCTGCGCTTCTCGTCGCCCACCCAGTTTATGGCTCAGCGCAAGAGCACCATCGACGAGGCATGGCCTGGCGACATCGTGGGTCTGCCCGATAACGGCATCTTCAAGATTGGCGACACGCTGACTGAGGGCGAGAAGCTGCACTTCCGCGGACTGCCATCGTTCTCGCCGGAGATGTTCAAGTATATCGAGAACGACGACCCAATGAAGTCGAAGCAGCTCGAGAAGGGTATCAACCAGCTTATGGACGAGGGTGTGGCACAGCTGTTTGTCAACCAGTTCAACGGCCGCAAGATTATTGGTACCGTGGGACAGCTGCAGTTTGAGGTTATACAGTATCGCTTGGAGAACGAGTACAACGCCAAATGTCGCTGGGAACCAGTACACCTGCACAAGGCTTGCTGGATAGAGAGCGACGATGCCGAGGAGCTCGACCAGTTTAAGAAGCGCAAGTATCAGTATATGGCTAAGGACCGCGACGGACGCGACGTGTTCCTTGCCGACTCGGGCTACGTGCTGTCTATGGCTCAGCAAGACTTCAAGAACATCAAGTTCCACTTCACAAGCGAGTTTTAAGCTACACAAGGGGCTATCATCATCATTAACATAAAGTCTTAGAAAAAATGGATATTACCGAAAGATTCTTAAACTACACCAAGTTCGACACACAGTCGAGCGAAGATTCGGAGACAGTGCCGAGTACCTCGAAGCAACTTGTCTTTGCCAAATATCTTAAAGAAGAACTGGAGCGTGAGGGCTTGAGCAACGTCGAGATGGATGAGCAAGGCTACATCTATGCCACGCTGAAGGCCAACACCAAGAAGGAAATCCCTACCATCGGATTCATCTCACACTATGATACATCTCCCGATTGCAGCGGAGCCAACATCCGTCCGCGCATCGTGAAGAACTACGACGGTGGCGACATCGTACTGTCTGAAGGCATCGTGTCGAGCCCGGCAAAATTCCCAGAGCTTAAGGCTCACGTCGGCGAGGACATCATCGTAACCGACGGCACTACACTATTGGGCGCCGACGACAAGGCTGGCATTGCCGAGATAGTACAGGCTATGTGCTGGCTGCGCGACCACGACGAGGTTAAACACGGCGACATACGCGTGGCTTTCAATCCGGACGAGGAGATTGGCATGGGCGCACACCACTTCGACGTGGAGAAGTTTGGATGCCAGTGGGCTTACACTATCGACGGCGGCGACTTGGGCGAGCTTGAATACGAGAACTTCAACGCTGCCGGTGCCAAGATACACATCAAGGGCGTAAGCGTACACACAGGCTACGCCAAGGGCAAGATGGTAAACGCATCGCGCTTGGCTGTGGAGTTTGCCGAGATGATTCCGGCTGCAGAGACTCCTGAGGAGACTGAGGGCTACCAGGGCTTCTACCACCTGTTGGGCATCAACTCGTGCTGCGAGAAGGCTACACTGTCGTACATCATACGCGACCACGACCGCGAACGCTTTGAGAACCGCAAGGACTTTATAGAGGAGTGCGTCAAGAAGATGAACGAGAAGTGGGGCGAGGGTACCGTAAGTGTGGAGCTTAAGGACCAGTACTACAACATGAAGGAGAAGATAGACCCCAACATGCACGTTATCGACATCGTGCTTAAGGCTATGCAAGACAGTGGTGTAGCTCCTAAGGTGCAGCCTATACGTGGCGGTACCGACGGCGCCCAGCTGTCGTTCAAGGGTCTGCCCTGCCCTAACATCTTTGCCGGTGGCTGCAACTTCCACGGCCCACACGAGTTTGTGAGCGTGCAGGTTATGGATAAGGCTATGCAGGTTGTTATAAAGATTTGCGAGCTGACAGCACAGTTCAACGACTAATTTTAGGCTCGGACACTCTCCAACTTACTCTTCCCCTCGCTCGGCAAAGTCGAGCGAGGGGAAGAGTTTTTTATATATACATCACTATTATACTTTTTTAACCATACATGCACAAACGTATTGTATTTGTGATTAATCGGTTCTGAGGATGGTTTAAACGTCAAAACCGGTTGTTTTAAAGGCTTTGAGCCACCATTGTCAGCTCGTTGCAAGGAGAAAAAACAAGCAATAAAAAGTAGCAAGGTATCATATATTTTTATATATTTGCATCATAAAAACACATATATTAACTAAAAAACACTACACTTATGAAGAAGTTTTTAATGTTTGCAATGGCATTGGTAATGGCTCTGCCATTGGCGCTCACATCTTGCAGCGACGACGACGACGAGAACGGAGGCAGCAATGGCTCTAAGGTTAGCATCAAGGTTGAAGGACAGACAGCAACCTTCGGATACGTATACTGGAACATTGACGACGAAAGCTCAAACCTAAACAATGGTAAGCACTACTATCAGTTGGAGTTTTGGGACTTTAACTTCTATGCTGGCAAGCTTCCCAAAAAGATGTCTATGTTCTACTTAGGCTTCTTGGCAGATGGCAGCACCGATGCCTTACCTACCGGCACATTCAACGATTATGACCTTTCTGGCGGCTTGAACTTCTCGCGGACAGACGAGGAGGGTACCTATATTGAGGGAGACCGCAACAAGAGTGGCAACCTTGTAATAACCAAGGATGGCAACAATTACACCATCACAATCGAGCCTCTCTATATTATATCAGGAGATGAGGACGAGAACAACACCACCACAACCCTGACCTCCTTAAAATATACCGGTAGCATACCTAAGGCACCAAAGAAGAGTTGGAAAGATTAAACAAATAATCCATAATCTCTTAAGAATCGATAAATAAAACCGCTCCTCCATAATCACATTTTGATTATGGAGGAGATATGCTTGATTATCGCTTAAATTTCGTACTTTTGCTGATACTGATTGGAGGCTCTGTATAAAAGTACGGAGAAGAACCATGAAGGCAAGAAGGCATATCAAGCTATTCATACCGCTCTAAAATGTCTGGAAAACAAAGAAGAAAGGTACACAATGAATAGAGACTATATACTTGTCATGGGTATGGACAAAGCCACTATATCACAACTGACGGGGCTAAACGAAGAAGACTTAGAGCAACTATAACATCTTTGATTTTCAGCTCATTTGGGCTAATTAAAAAACTTGAGCACATATACCAATTCACATTTTTATCATATTGCGGAATTACAATAAACAAAAAACATGAAAGAAGTAAACAATGGAGAAGAGATTTGTTTCTTTAAA
>USCM01000208.1 GCA_900553155.1 uncultured Prevotella sp.
TTACAAGCATGGCAAAGACGGCGAACAGCATGGCTTTGACCCACTTGCGCAAGATACGATATGTTGGTTGCAATAGTATATATACCATATTTAATTCCTCCTATGCCATAGTTATTACCTCCCGTTCTTCTTTAATCGGCTAAGCCTAATTTATCTGCTACCATGCCAAAGATCAAAGGCATAACACAGAGACAGAGCTGCCTGGTCGATACCCCAATAGGTCTTGTGCTCGGTATAGGCTTTCAATCCGTTGGTATAATTGTAGAACTTGTCGTGCTGCAACGAATACACTCCCGCTCCTATCGACAACTCCAACAGCCAGCGCTGGTTGCGCGACACTGCCTTACGCAATCCTGCAGATACGCCGCCACCAAGGGCAGGGCGACGACCATCGCGGTCTTGCGTGCGATACTTTCCGTCGAATGCCACATTGTAATAAGCCATTCCGATATGCGCACCTACAAACAATCCGGAGTTGTTGAGGTTAGGCCAAAAGCGACACTCTGGATAGAACGACAGCGTGCGATACTTGCGTGTTGAGCTGAAGTAATTCCATACCGAATAATTTACGGGTATTGCCACCGACCAGTGGGGAGCCACATCCATCTCCACCGCAATATTGGATATCAAGAACGCCCATGCCACGGCATTGGTCTTTAGGTACAGACGCCGACGCCATGGTGCCGGCTCGGTAGGCGGTACATCTGCAGGCTGGAGCGCCGGCTTATTGTCTGCCTGTTGATTATCCATATCTGGTGGTGTGGAAGATGGTTCGGCTTGAGGTGGCGTTGGCTGCTGCTTAGGAGGCTGCCCCACTTCCTCAACAGTCTTAAACCTTACACCAGCCATACGCATCTGCGGATAAGCATTGCGCATAAGCAGCCACCACATACGTCCGCCATGGGCACGACGCAGAAGCAGCACACGTCTGTCTATAGTGCGGTTTCTGCCATACGCCACTTGGGTAGAGTCGAGCGACAATATGCGTGAGACGCTTTGAGCATAAGACGACAAGCGCTTTGAGCCAACGGTAAGCGTGTCGAGCATTTGCCATCCTACACCCATGTCGCCAAATGATATGGTTGCCACATCAATGTCTGCATGCGCCGTTATCCATTCGGCAAGGGCTGCGGCACGCTTGTGTGCAAGGCGTTGGTTGGTTTGATAGCTGCCCTCCGGCGATGCGACACCCGTTATCAAGACGCTGCGCAACGAGCATGTGCTGTCATTGCGTACCGATTGAAGGTATTGAAGCATTGAGGCAAGATTGTCGCTATTATTGGCGTATGTAGTGTCTATCGCTGTTTTGCCTACGGCAAACGTAACGCTGAAGTCGGCATACGACTCGCGCTCCTGTGCCCTTGACGTCTGTACGGACATCAAGACCATCAATATACTGGATATAATATAGGCTATAGGTTTCATAATTAAATTTGCATATAGTAGGCAACAATAAGTGTATCAAGCACAATCTTTTTGCGTTGTAAGGTATTGAAGCATAGTAGTTTAATCTTGATAATACTATAGTAGTCTTATCTCGGCTGTATTTTGCAAATTTAATTTTTATTCAAATAGGTTGTTTATCCAAAATCGTTAAAATGTATTAATCAATTGCAATTTTAACAATTCACTATTCGTGTAATGGACGTTAATCATTAACGTCAATTACACGAACCATATATTATACGCTTAGAAGTGCTTCATTAAGCGCTTGTATTCCTTAGGTGTAATCTGTATCACCGTGCCGTGGCGCGGAGTGAAGGCACCCGAGGTCTTAGTATCAGCCACCCAACGGAACGTGCGCAAATCCTCCGAACGCGTAAACTGGTAGTGTCCCGACATATAGCAGTCGTACATCAGGCACCAACCGCCACCGATAAGCGGGAACACACCGGCACCCTCAACATTGTCCTTGGTCTGCTCGCAGAATCCATCGAGCAATGTCCATGACGCTGTGTCGTGAAGGTCGCGGAACACATACTGGCGTATGCCCTTGTGGGCACCCTCCTGCTCGGTCTTGAAGAAGAGATGATACTCGCCGTTCTTATCCTTAACGATGTCGGTATCGATAGCCGGAGCATGGAAGTCGAACAGCACCTGAGGCTCACCCTCAAGGTCGGAGAAGTCGGCATTGGCGTATGCCCAGTACACACGGTCGTAGGGAATGGTGCCGTCGTTGGTAAGGAGCGAGAAGTAAACCATGTACTTACCAGTCTTCTCGTCGTATATTGTCTGTGGCGCCCAGACACGTGTAACGTTGGCAAAGTTCTTTCCGGCATACTTCTCTGGGAAGTTGACGGTGTGATGCTGCCAATGAATAAGGTCGCGCGACTTAAGCAGCACTATGCCACGATTGCTTGCCCAACCAAGCGACGAGCGCATATCCGTAACCACCATGAGGTATTCGCCGCTCTTTGTGCGCAGGATGTGAGGGTCGCGAACGCAACCAGTGAGCGCAATAGAGTCGGACGACACAACGGGCTTGCCGCCGTTGAGCGGAGTATAGTTGAAGCCGTCGTCGCTTACTGCATACGATATCTGCTCCTGCTGAGGGTCGTTTCCGGTGAAGTAAACAAATAGGTATTTGTTGCGTGCGCTTGCTGTTGCAACTGCCGAGAACATAATCGCGGCTACCAATAGGGTTCTTAATAAATTCTTATACATTCTTGCTCTTTATTGTTTTAGGTTTTATTTCTGATGCAAAATTATATAATTGTGTACAATTGGATTGACTATTATCGTTAAAAAAAGGGCGTTTTTTAATCAAAACAAGCCATAACATCAAATAAACTCGGCTTTCTTGCGTTATTTAAGATAAACATACTATATAGAATGAAGCATTTTACGCATACATCAATATCGCTTGTGTTGCTCGTTATAGCGATGGCAACTCTGCTTGGCTGCGGTGCCGAAAAGAACCTGAAGAAGGGCGAGAAGTATCTTGCCGTTGGCGAATACTATGATGCCGCTACACAGTTTAAGCAGGCTTATACCAAGACATCAACTAAGGAGAAAGCCAAACGAGGCGACATTGCACTAAAAATAGCACACTGCAACGAGCGCATCAGCGCCACACAGAAGGCTTCGGCGGCTTATGCCAATGCCATTAGATATGGCAGGGCGACGGCTGCCCATAGGCTGAGCTATGCCCGAATACTTCTGAAGAACGGTGCGTACAAGCAGGCTGAACAGTTTGGCATAGTGCTCGACTCGATTAATGCCGGTGCCTACCCTACCCCGTCGAAAAATGGTGATGCCTATGCGCTCGATGCCAATGCCGCAAAGACGTTGGCGCAAAACGGACTGGAGGCGGCAAGGAAGGCGCCAGAATGGAAAAAGGAGGGTTCGAGATATAAAGTTAAGCGTATGGATGTGTTCAACTCGAGACGCGACGACTACTCGCCAGTGCTTGCCGGCGACCAATACGAGAAGCTATACTTCTCGTCTACACGCAACGATGCACAGGGCAACGAGCTTAGTGGCATAACTGGTGCTAAGCCGGCCGACATCTTTGTGTCGGAGAAGGACGACAAGGGACACTGGTCGAAACCGGAGACGGTGACCGGCGGACTGAACACCGACTACGACGAGGGGGCATGCGCTCTGTCGCCCGACCAGCGAACAATGTACCTTACACAGTGTACAAGCGACCCGTCGTACCCACGATATGCCCAGATTGTGACGTCGGCCCGTGCCGATGCGGCATGGGGCAAGACATCCGAACTGAAG
>USCM01000209.1 GCA_900553155.1 uncultured Prevotella sp.
CTCATCCTGCCGTGTCGCCAGACGGTCAGTGGCTCTACTTTGTGAGCGATATGCCAGGCGGAATGGGCGGCTTGGACATTTGGCGAGCACGCATCACACCAGCCGGACTGGGCGGTGTGGAGAATCTTGGAGCACCCGTAAACACTCCTGGCAACGAGATGTTTCCTACCTTTAGACCCAACGGCGACCTCTACTTCTCAAGCGACGGCCATCCCGGTATGGGCGGACTGGACATCTTTATAGCCTCTGTTGGCAAGGACGGAAAGTATCATCTGGAGCATCCGGGGTATCCGCTCAACTCGCAGGGCGACGACTTCGGCATGACGTTTGAGGGTGTGCACAACCGTGGCTACTTCTGCTCAAGCCGTAACGACGGCCGTGGCTGGGACCATATATACAGCTTTGAGAACCCCGAGATTATACAGAGCGTCAAGGGTTGGGTGTACGAGCAGGACGGCTACGAGCTGCCCTCTGCCCTTGTGTACCTTGTTGGCTCTGACGGTACCAACGAGAAACTGAGCGTTAAGGGCGACGGATCGTTTGAGAAGGAGCTTAAGCCGGGTACCGACTACATCTTCCTCGCCACGTGCAAGGGTTTCCTCAACCATAAGGAGGAGCTGAGCATAGGCCATCCCGACAACTCCAACGAGCACGTCCTGCAATTTCCATTGGCATCAATAACGGCTCCTGTGCTTATCGACAACATCTTCTACGACTTCGACAAGGCGACACTGCGCCCCGAATCGCAGGCTTCGCTCGACGAGCTGGTGAAGCTTCTTAACGAGAATCCAAACGTAACCATTGAGCTGTCGTCGCACTGCGACTATAAGGGTTCGGCAGAATACAACAAGCTACTGTCGCAGCGCCGTGCCGAGTCGGTGGTAGAATATCTCACCAACAAGGGCATATCACGCGACCGCCTGTCGCCCGTGGGCTACGGCAAGGAGAAGCCTAAGACCATACGCAAGAAACTTACGGAGAAGTATACCTGGCTTAAGGAGAACGATGTGCTGACCGAGGACTTTATCAAGAAGCTCGACAAGGACAAGCAAGAGGTGTGCAACCAACTGAACCGCCGCACCGAATTCATAGTTCTGCGCACCACATACGGCATGTTCGACAAGGAGGGCAACCTTAAACAGTCTAACAACGAAGCAACTAAAAAGCCTTCATCCTCTGCCGAAAAGGGCAAGAAGAACGAAGACTTCGACTTTTATGTAGAGTAAGGGAGCTGCGCCGAAGACGGCACAAAACACGGAATAATTCCTGAAAACGACACCACAAAACACGGAATAATTCCTAAAAAGCTTGTATATCTCCTCTGTTTTTGCTACATTTGCAAGCGTAACAAACAGATTATCAACAAGAAAGGTTTTTCTACAAGGCATCGCTCTGCGCAACATCCCACACCGCCAAACTGCCCAACACCACAACCGTGAGGGCTGCCATAAGCAAGGTGGAGCCGGATGCCTGTATGCCGGACATAATGGTGTCGAGGCTGAATGTCGACTCAAGGGAACTGAAGAACGAGGCTGAATGGTCGAGATGAGAGGCGATGGAGCCGACGCTAACCCTTGGAAGCAGACCCGACACGTAAGCCCCTACCCCTGCGATGTAGCCCTTAATGGTATCTATGCCACCCACAAGGAAGAACGCCACGACGCACACGGCGGCACAGGCAGCCGACCATACGTGGTAGAGAAATATCTGGCGAGCCGGCATCTCCTCGGGCAACCGCTGCATAACACGATGCGAGAAGCCGCCGTCGGCTATATGCATACGCACACTGTCGGCGAAGAAACCGCGCAGCAGTTCCTCGTCGACAGTACCATTATTACTATTTAAATTCTTATCGTTGTTCATAAGTTTGCTTTTTAATGTCCTATTTGATAGATAACCCAATCCTTACTTGCCGTAGCCGTTGCTGCGCAGAAAGGCAGTAAGCTTCTCCTTGCCACGAAACAGGTGCGACTTAACCGTGCCTACCGCCATTCCCGTTATCTCGGATATCTGCTCTATTGGGTAGCCGTCTACCAGCTGCAACGTTACGCAGGTGCGCTCTTTGTCGCCCAGTCGGCGCAAGGCATCGTATACGTCGAGCCGCACATTGGCGTCGGTATGGTCGGCATTGCGGCGTGCGGCGTCGGATGTGTCGATGTCGTCGGTGGGCCGCAAGCGTCGGTGATAGTCGTACAGCACGTTGCAGGCTATGCGATAGAGCCATGTGGAGAAGGCTGCCTGCGCACGAAACTTGTCTATATTGACGTATGCCTTGATGAAGGTGTCTTGTGCGAGGTCGTCGCTAAGCTGCTCGTCTCCCAACGTCTGGTGCAGGAAGAAGCGCCTTATAGGCGACTGGTACCTCACAACAAGGCGGTCGAATGCCGCCCGGTTGTGCGATACAGTCACCTCTGAGACAAGAGAGAGATCGTCAGTTTCCTTCATCATCAATTAATTGTTCGTTTTATATAAAGACACAGCAAGAAGCTGTTTTGCTACAAATATGCAGCTAAAAAATTTACATTCGGTTTAAATCATCATCAATATCATTGCGCTGTCCAAACTTGCCGTTATAGTTGTAGCGCACCATAACCATCTGTCCGACACCAAGACAAGCCACCAAACCGCCTATGCCTGCCAACGATTCGGCACCAAGGAACCAGAAGAAGACCATCAGTCCGACGCCTATCGACACATTTCGGATGCCGCGTCGCCACATATAGTCGGGCGACTTCTTGCTCAATGGCATCTGCTCTTCGTTCAGTGGTTTGCCATTCTCCATTGCCTTTTCTGCCAAACGTATATGTTCTTTGTCGCGCTTAACGAGGTAGCGAATGATGAGCGCCACTATTATCAACGGCATCAAGGCTATTATTATACCAAACAACACCACTATTACCAATAACGTTCCGCCTAAAAATCTTGAAGCTGTCGAACCTCCTAACCACCACAATGGGTCATTCATAGAATCTGAATCGAAGCTGTCGGGGTTGTTCTTAGCACCATTGCCGGCACCATTATATATGGTGGTGGTGCTTGTATCTACCGACGAGGTGTCCGAGAAAGCCTCTATGCCCTCGTCCTTGTTATTGGAAGCCGGGCTTTTCTTGGATGCCGAGCTGTGCGGTGCAGCCGAAGTAGACACTACTGTTTCGGTGCGTGGGGTGTGGCGATGACGCTGTGCATCAACCGGAACAGAACTGCCAAGCGTAAGGACCACTGCCATAGATAGAAGTATTTTCTTCATAGTTGCGTATGTTTTTATTCGTTATTCTATATTGATTTTATATCTTATTAATGCTGTTTTGCTTCTTGTTTCTGATAGTATGACGTACGAGGCAGACAGAAAGTTGCACTGGGGAAGAAATAATTTGACGAAAAACCGTAACTTTGCACCAATAATTCTAACATCATTATGCTTATAATCATCACCGTACTGCTTTACTTTGCAGCACTTATGCTCTTTAGTCGCGTCACCGCCAGACGCAGCGACAACAACCAAACCTTCTTTCGTGCCAACCGCCGTTCGCCTTGGTATATGGTGGCGTTCGGTATGGTGGGAGCCTCGATATCGGGCATCACGTTTGTCAGTGTGCCGGGTATGACAATGTTCACTGGCATGACGTACGTGCAGATGTGCATCGGCTTTATACTTGGCTATTTTGCTGTAGCCTTTATTCTGCTGCCGGTGTACTATCGGCTTAACCTCACCACGATATACACATAC
>USCM01000210.1 GCA_900553155.1 uncultured Prevotella sp.
GTCAAAGGTGTTGTCTGCGATGCTATGGGCGAGCCCATAATTGGTGCTTCTGTCAAAGTGAAGGGCAAGGCTGCTTTGGGAACACTGACCGACATCGACGGCAATTTTTCAATTAATGCAGAGGCTGGAGCATTGATTGAGGTATCTTATATAGGTTGTAAGACACAGACCGTGAAAGTGGGCAAAGGCACCATTAAGATTGTACTGGCTGAAGACTCGAAGAGCCTTAACGAGGTAGTGGTTGTAGGTTTCGGCACCCAGAAGAAGGTAAACCTTACCGGTGCTGTAGGCGTAGCCACATCAAAGGACATCCAGGGCCGCCCCGTAAGCAACGCTCTTGAGGCACTGCAAGGTGTAATACCGGGTCTTAACATATCTAACAGTTCGTCAGGCGGCGAGCTTAACTCCACTAAGCAGTTTAATGTGCGTGGTATGGCCACTATCGGCACAGGTTCGACGGGTTCGCCACTTGTGCTTATTGATGGTATGGAGGGCGACATCAGCACACTTAACCCTCAAGACATCGAGAGCATATCTGTGCTCAAGGATGCTGCGTCATCGTCTATATATGGTTCGCGTGCGCCGTTTGGCGTAATACTTATAACCACAAAGGAGGGCAAGAACGGCAAGACAAACGTAAACTATAACAATAGTTTCAGATTCAACTCTCCATTGCTTCTGCCAAAGTCGATGAACTCGTGGGAGTTTGTAAACTATCTTAATGATGTACAATCGTATACTTCGCCAGGCACCAGCTACTTTGACGATGAGTATGTGCAGCATGTGTACGACTACTATACGGGCAAGAGCGATGTTGTGTGTATAACCACCTCTGGCATTGGCGACGGACACGAGAAGTGGGGTACGGCAACCGAAGGCTCGGAGACATACGCCAATATGGACTGGGTTAAGGAGTATTATCGTAGCCATGCTTTCTCGCAGGAGCACAACCTTAGCGTCAATGGTGGCACCGACAAGCTCAACTATTATGTGTCTGCCAACTGGGCGGACCAAGGTGGATATATGCGCTATGGTCAGGAAGACTATACACGCTACACCATTCTGGGCAAGGTGGGCAGCCAGCTCAACAAGTATGTAAAGCTTAACTACACCTCTCGATGGTCGCGTTCGGACTATGAGCGTCCTACTGTGATGTCTGGCGGCTTTTACGACAACCTTATGCGCCGTGCCGTGCCAACATTGCCAAAGTACGACCCAAATGGCTATATAATGTCCGACTACAACTATATAGAATCACTTGAAAACGGAGGACGTCATAACGAGCAAAACGACTCGTACACCAATCAGTTCAAGGTAACCATAACGCCGCTGAAGAACTGGAACATCATAGGCGAATTCAACATGCGTGTGGACAACAACTGGACTCATGAGGACAGCTATCCTGTGTATGTGCATGCAGCCGATGACCCAAACTATCTGTTTGTTTCGGCATATTATGGCAATGGCGACAAGTCGCGTGTGTCTGAGTATTCGTACAAGGCCACTTATCTCAATAGCAATGTCTACACCAACTACAGTCTGTCGCTTGGCAAGAACAACTTTGCAGCTACAGCAGGTATGCAGGTAGAAAGCTTTAAGGACCGCTATCTTAGCGGCAGCCGCAACTCGCTTATAACCAACGATCTGCCAGTGCTCGACCTTACTACCGACAAGACAGAGGAGAGTTTGGGTGGCAAGTATCAAGAGTGGAAGACGGCCGGATTCTTTGGCAGAATAAACTACGACTATGACAGCCGCTATCTGGCAGAGGTGAACCTGCGATACGATGGTTCGTCGCGCTTCCGTGCAAGCAACCGTTGGGTTACATCGCCCTCATTCTCTTTGGGTTGGAATGTGGCACGCGAGAAGTTCTGGAAGCCTATTGAGAAATATGTCAACCATTTTAAGGTGCGTTATAGTTACGGTCAGCTTGCCAACCAGAACACCACCAACTGGTATCCTACATACCGTACAATATATGCAGGTACAGCCAATTCGTCGTGGCTTGTCAATGGAGCACAATTCAATACAGCTGGTTTCCCGGCGCTGATATCTTCTAAACTGACATGGGAGAAGGTGCGCTCAAGCAACTGTGGTGTCGACTTTGGCGCTTTCGGCAACAGGCTAACAGGCTCGTTCGACTATTATGTGCGCAAGACTATGGATATGGTGGGCGAGGGCGAGACGCTGCCCGCAGTTCTCGGAGCCTCGGTGCCTAAGACCAACAACCTCTCGCTCAAGACATACGGATGGGAGCTTACGCTTGCATGGCGCGACCAGATAAAGGACTTTACGTATGGTGTTCGTGTCAACATCTCGGACGACCGTACCCGCATCCTTGACTATCCCAACCGCGAGGGCTACATCAACACCTACATCCCGGGCGAGATTGTAGGAAAGATATATGGACTTACAACCATTGGCATTGCCAAGACACAGGAGGAGATGGACGCTCATCTTGCTACAACCAACCAAGACCAGATAGACGCTGGCAAGTGGCAGGCTGGCGACATTATGTATAAGGATATCGACGGCGACGGCGTCATAACCCAGGGCACAACCAATGGCAAACTGGGCGACCTTAAGGTGATAGGCAACAGCTCGCCACGTTATCGTATGGGTATCAACCTTAACGCTGCATGGAAAGGCTTCGACATATCTATGTTCTGGCAGGGTGTGCTAAAGCGCGACTACTACTTCAGTCCGTCTGGTGGACAGGGAGCAGGCGAGAAGGGTGCCGTGTTCTGGGGAGCGACAGTAGGCGGACGTTGGGAGTCGGTGTTCTTCAAGGAGCATCTCGACTATTGGCGCGACGAGAGCAGTGCCTTGGGTGCCAACCCCAATGCCTACTATGCACGCCCGCTGTTCTTCACTAACAAGAACCGCCTAACACAGACACGTTACCTACAGAATGCCGCATATATGCGTCTTAAGAACCTACAGCTGGGCTACACCTTTACACAGCCTTGGATACAGCAAGCCGGCATACGCAGCCTGCGACTCTTTGTAACGGGCGAGAACCTGCTTACAATAACATCGCTCAGCAAGGTGCTCGACCCAGAGTCGCTTGAGGTGTCGAAGATGAAGGCTGGCGCAAGCTATCCGCTGTCTAAGACTTTCGCTTTCGGTCTAAACGTAACGTTCTAACTATAAATAGTAAAAAGACAATGAAGACATTTAAAACAATATATTTGGGAGGCTTAATGGCATTGTGCCTGTTATCTACTACCTCCTGCAACGACTATCTGGATGTGACACCTCCGTCTGATGTGTCGCCGGAAAAGTATTTTACTACTGCCGACCAGCTTGGTGCTTATACCATAAACCTATATTGCAGCTACAAGAACTGGAATTCAGAAGACGATGCTACGGGTGGACAGTTTCCGAGTCATGCCGACTATACATCGTTTATACACGACGATATGGGCACTGACAACGAGACGGCTAAATCTACCAACGCCCGTTTCTACGAAGGCTCGACGTTTAAGGTAGGAGCAACGGGTGGAAAATGGAACTTTAACAACATCAACAACATCAACTTCTTTATCAACACCGCCGAACCTAAGTTGGACAAGGGCGAGGTGGCTGGCGACGAGACGGCTGCCAAGCATTATCTGGGCGAGGGCTACTTCCTTCGTGCCCAAGAATACTTCTTCCGTCTGCGCAAGCTTGGCGACTTCCCAATAATAAAGGAGTGCCTGCCCGACGACCGC
>USCM01000211.1 GCA_900553155.1 uncultured Prevotella sp.
GGATGTATTTGGCAAGCATAGTGAAGATGGGGTGGAAGATGTATATAGGCAGAGTGTTGCGGCCTATGTAGTGCATAGTGTGGCGCAGGCATGCAGGAGATAGTTGTTCGATACTGGCGCAGAAACAGAAGAAGCACATTACGCAAGCAAGCACAGACAGTGTACCCCAGTCGTGCAAGTCGCGTTGAGATATTAGTAAGGCAAATGGTACGAGTGCCAGCAGACTCTTGCGGTAAACGCTGTCAAAGTTGCCCAAGCTCACGCGTATAACTACGCCAATGAAATAGTAGGCAGCATTGCGCAGACTAAGGAATGGTGTGTATTGGCTAACTACAATCATCACAGTGGCAAGCAATGCCAGCCGCGATACGATGCCGATGCACATGTTGGCTGTCAGGCGGAATGTGGCATAGTACAGAGTGCCGCACACAATCATGGCATGCAGAAACCAGTAGGGACCAATGGACGTGACGAAGAGCGTGTGGCATAGAGTGGGGATGTCGAAGTGGTCGATGCCTCCACGTACAGGCAGGTATAGCGACAGCAAGGCAAAGCCCGTAACCATAATGACGTAAGGCAGGGCAATGCGCATAAGGTATGTGGCAAACTTGCAAAAAGGCTTGTCCACGTTGACGAGGTAGCCCGTTATAACAAGGAATGAGGGCATAAGGAAGGTCAAGATGCCATCCTTTATGCCTGGGTACAGAGTGCCGAAGTTTACTATATGTATAAGTATCATGAGCACTATTAGCACAGCGCGCATGAAGTCGATGGTGTTGTTATGTTTCGTGTTCATAATGTTATATATGTTAGTTAGCGGCATTTCTTAGCGTCCTTCGTTTATCTCTTAATAATGAACATTCCGAGGCGGTGGCTCATACCCTTGCGGTTGAGCGAGCGCATTTGGTACATGCCATTCTTCAGAGTGCTTATGTTTATGGTTTCGGCAGAACCATTGTATGGCAATGTAGCCACAGCTATGCCTTGCAACGATTCTACCAACAGATATTCGGTATCGGCGAGGTGAGCTTTATTTGGTACCTCCACTTTCTTGCCGTCGCATCTCAACAGGCGGGTGCTGCCGCATTGAGTCTCGGCTTCGCCGTATGGTGCGTCTTCCTGGAGGGCCCGGCTCTCGTTGCCGTAGCGGTCGGTAGCGGTTACGGCGTAGTATGTACAACCGTCGTTTGGTACCAGCAACTGTCTGCCTTGGCGTCGGATGGCAACAAGGTTGCGTGCGTCCTCGGTGTCTACCGGATACTTCTTCGAGGCGTAGATGTTGAACATCATCATCGTGGTGTCCTTCTCGGCATGGTGCCAACTAAGCTGCGCCACGTTGTTGGCAACATTGCTTAGTGAGAGGCCGTACGGCATCTCGGGTTTATGTCTGCTTGCCCATGTCATAGGCGGTACGAGCGATGGATAGCGGCAGAAGTTGTTTTTTGCGTACGTGTATATGCCTTTAGTGTCGTCGGTGAAGAACTTAGAGCGGAAGTAGGCATGCCCCAAACCGATATGGCGCAGCACCTCGAGCTCGCGAGTTATGTCGCTTAGAGGCCAGTCGCGCTCGCGAGGCGACATAAAGTAGATGCCGAGTCCCGGCACGACAATTCGTCCGTGGCTCTGTTCTTTCCAGTCGAGGGCGAAAGGAAAGAAATGATTGTCGCGAAAGTACATCATAGGGAACAGCTCGTCCATCAGTCCGTCGCGCAGCCAAGCCACAGCGTCCTGGCACACCGTAGTGTTGGCGTTCCAGCCATGGCTCCAGTAGCGTGTTGTATTGTCGTACTTGCCAATAGGCGAGCAGCTCATCTTGACCCACGGCTTAAGGCACTTGACACGTCGTGAGATTGCAGATACAATGCGTGTTATATTGTTGCGGCCGCATTGACGGTCCAAAGTCTTGAGCTTGGGCATATCTTCCGGGTAGCGTATGTAGTCGAGGTGTATGCCGTCTATGTCGTATCGCTTTGTAACCTCTGCACACAGGCTGGCAAGATAGTCGGCTGTTTGCTGCGATTCCGGATTGAGATAGCCGTCTGCCTTAATCTTTATAATGTTGCGCGGCATCTTTTTGCGCAGCTGTCGGCATCCCAAGGCGTCCCACTTGCCTAAAGGTATGGTCACCATCCATGCATGCAATTCCATTCCTCGCTTGTGACATTCGTCAATGGCAAACTTCAAGGCATCGTAGCCAGGACTCTTGCCGGGAAATCCAGACAAGCATCCGTCCCACGGCTCATAGTCGGAAGGGTAAATCATAGTGCCTCTAACACGTGTCTGAAGCAGAACCGTGTTGATGCCAACCTGCTGCAACTGGTCGAGTATATGTCGCAGCTCGTCCTTCTGACGTTCTATCGACCGGGCAGACTGTGCGTAACTGTGAGGCCAGTCGATACCCCCTATGGTTGTAAGCCATACGGCGCGCACTTCGTGTTTGGGCTGTGCCACGGCGCAGAGCGAGGCAAGCAGCATTATAAGCAATGTGTAAATATATCTCATTTAATGTTCTGATTTCTGTTATTCAAAACACAAAGGTAGCTATATTTTTCCATTTCTCAAATTTAATATGTAAATTTGCAGCTATCATTTAATCAGAAAATCAGTATGAAAAAGAAATTATTGGCAATGGCTGTGGCGTTGCTTGCAACAACAGCGGCAAACGCACAGTTTGAACAGGGCAAGACATATATTGGTGGTTCTTTGACAGGGCTCAATGCTAAGTATACCGGCGAGGACAAGTTCTGTCTCGGCATACAGGCACAGGGCGGCTATTTTGTTGCCGACGACTTTATGCTGTATGGCCAGGTGGGCTACGAGCACAATGGCAATAAGGATATAAAGGACCGCTATAGCGTAGGTGTCGGCGGACGCTACTATATCGAGCAGAATGGCATATTCCTTGGAGCCAACTGCAAGCTCGTGCACAAGGGCAAGAAGTTTAACGACGTTATGCCAGGTGTAGAGGTGGGTTATGCCTTCTTCGTGAACAACACCGTAACCGTAGAGCCTGCGCTTTATTACGAGCAGTCGTTTAAGAACCACAAGGATTACTCGACGATTGGTCTGCGCTTGGGTATAGGTGTGTATCTGTTCAAACAATAGAGTAGGGAGGACACCATACTTTGATGGACAACACTTATCCCTCGCAGCTGCTCGAAAGGGCAGTTGCCGAATTTTCCAAATTGCCAGGCATCGGCCGCAAGACAGCCTTGCGGCTTGTGCTTGATGTGCTAAGACGCTCGGAAGACGAGGTGGATAGCTTCACCTCGGCAGTGTCGCGTGTGCGCAAGGAGGTGAAGTATTGCCGCGTGTGCCACAACATCAGCGATACCGATGTGTGCCCGATATGTTCCGACTCACATCGCGATGCCACGACGATATGCGTTGTCGAGAACATACGCGACGTTATGGCTGTGGAGAATACGCAGCAGTATCGTGGCTTGTACCACGTGCTTGGCGGCATCATATCGCCCATGGACGGCATTGGCCCTAACGACATCGAGATCGACTCGCTTGTGGAGCGTGTCGCCCAGGGTGGCGTTAAGGAGGTGATACTTGCCTTAAGCTCTACAATGGAGGGCGACACCACCAACTTCTATATATCACGAAAGCTTGCCCCATACGATGTGGCGGTTAGCGTGATAGCACGTGGCATAAGCGTAGGCGACGAACTGGAGTATACCGACGAGGTAACTCTT
>USCM01000212.1 GCA_900553155.1 uncultured Prevotella sp.
GGTAAGCTCCATATAAGGAATAGAGCTATGATTATCCAACTTAGAAGCCAACATCAACGTTTGAAAAGCATAAAACAAACCTGCTTCTGTAGCCGACTCAATCGCTATGCCCTTATTGTCCACAACAAGTTTGTATTCTTCCGCATCAAGTGCATCGTTCTTCTTGATGGTTATACATTTAGAACCGGATGCCCCACTCCACTTTCCTGATGCCTTAACATTACGAACGTTGAAGTTTAAGTTGTTAAAGAACAAAGCATTAAGATGCTTATATATAGACAGTATAGAGCCTACATTCTTCGAATCGAATTGGCTGTCAACAAAAACGTCTGTCGTCTTAGAGTATTCGAAAACGCCATTATTGTTCTGCACGACAGAACATGGTTTGGGTACTATATGCATAGACGTCTGCGCCCAGGCGCTATCGGCTGAAGATAGCGAGCATATAAAGATAGTAGATAGTAGAGTTGTTTTTGATATGAAGTTCATAGATAAACTTAAGTTATAGTTAATAAAAAAATTGAACGATTGTATTAGTAGATAATGCTTGCTTAAAGCTCCACGCTGTCGATACGCAGCTTTATTGTTCCTGCAGGAACCCTAACCTCAACCACGTCTTCCACCTTCTTGTTGAGCAGAGCCTGTGCAATAGGCGACTTAACAGAAATCTTACATTCGGCAACGTTGGCTTCGGAAGCGCTGACGATGGTATACGACATGCTGCGGTTGTTGTTGAGATTGGTAATCTTCACTTTGCTCAATATTCCCACAACATCACTCTTGAGGCGAGTCTTGTCGATGACGCGTGCATTCTCCAGCACCTTTTGCTTGTAGCGTATGCGTCCTAACAGACGTCCTTGCTCGCGCTTGGCTGCATGGTATTCGAAGTTCTCGCTAAGGTCGCCTTTATCGCGTGCCTCGGCTATAGCATCGCGCACTTGGGGAAGTTCGACCTGCTCCATGTGGCGAAGTTCGGCTACGAGATTGTCGTAGCACTCTTGAGACATATATTCCATTTTGTTCTAAATACTAATGTGTTTATAATTGTTTCTGGCTGCAAAGTTACAAAAATACTTTAACAATCCTTCAAAACAATACGGCCTCGAAGAGCGGCCTTCGCTTTATTTAGCGAATATATACTCTTCGAGGCCGTTGTCCTATACTATCGTTTTGCTTAGAAAGGAAGGTCGTCTACCTTATCTTCTACCGGAGCTGCAGGCTGAGCAGGTGTTGCGGCCGGTGCAGCAACCTCAGGAGCTGGTCCAAATGCGCTTCCTGCTACGACACCAGGCTGCATACCAACAGACGCAGGATCTACCTGACGCACGTCGAAAGCACGGATGTTGTTGAACCAACGGCCCTGATACTCGTGAGCATCAATGTCGAAAGACACTGTAACCTCCTGACCTGCCTGTATGTTGAAACGGCTTATACGGTCGGCGCCGAAGACAGCAAACACCATCTTCTTAGGATAGGCATCGTGTGTCTCAATGACATAGTCCTGTGATTTCCACTCGCCACGTGCGGATACACCGCTTCTTTCTGGCAAAACGGCAATAATTTTTCCTTGTAATTCCATTGCTTGTGTTTGTATATTTAAAGTGTGATAAATACTAACTTGATGTCTGTTCCAATTATAACAGGCCCAGAACTAAAGTGCGAAATTAATAAATTTGTACTAAAAACGGAAACTTTTAACCGCCTTTTTGTATGAAGCAAACTTTTTTTAGTATTTTTGTGAAAGAGTTGGTTGGATTCGTCCCGAAAATAACTAACTTTGCATATAGTAACGTTAAAATCAGAATATAATGCAATTCACATTATCCAGCGGAACGCTTAATGCGCGCCTTCAGACTCTTGCAAGAGTCATTAACAGCAAGAATTCTATCAGTATATTGGACTGCTTCCTTTTCGAAGTGGCCAACAACATCCTCACGGTGACAGCAAGTGACAACGAGAATGTAATGCAGTCGACCATAGAGTTGGATGATTGCAACGGCGACGGACGCTTTGCCATCTCAAACCGCATCATTCTTAATGCTGTTAAGGAACTTCCTGAGCAGCCTCTGAGCTTTAATCTTAATGAGGACGACCTGTCTCTTGAGATTGACTATCAGAACGGTTCGTTCAACTTTACAGCACAGCCTGCTGAAGATTATCCGGTAGCTGCCGAGATGGAGAGCGACTTGACATCTATAAGCATCGACTCGACAATTCTTGCCGACAACATCTCTCGCTCGTTGTTTGCTACAGCTCAAGACGAGATTCGCCCGGTAATGGGTGGCATCTACTTTGATCTTACAGCTGATAGCCTTACGATTGTTGCTACTGACGGCCACAAACTTGTGCGCAATCGTATACTTTCTATAACATCAGACGAGAACCCATCGTCATTCATATTGCCACAGAAGCCTGCACAGCTGCTTAAGGGTGTGTTGGCCAAGAATTCTGGCGACGTTGTCATTAAGTTTGACAAGCGTAGTGCCGAGATTCGTTATGCAGACGGTATGTTGATGTGTCGCCTTATAGAGGGACGCTACCCCAACTACAACTCGGTTATACCAAACAACAATACAAACTGTCTTACCATAGACCGCAAGTCGCTTATGGGTGCCCTTAAGCGCGTGTTGCCGTTTGCAAGCGAGAGCAGCCAGCTTGTACGTTTCCATATAGAAAAGGGATTGCTTCGCCTTACAGCAGAGGACATCGACTTTGCCACAAGCGCTAAGGAGAGCATAGCTTGCGACTATGCAGGCACAACTATGGATATTGGCTTCAAGGGTAGCGCTATCTACGAAATCCTTAACAGCTTGGCAAGCGATGAGGTAACCGTTCAACTTGCAGATCCGAGCCGTGCTGGTGTTATTGTTCCGACAACCCAGCCAGACAATCAGGATATACTGATGCTCATAATGCCAATGTTGCTCAACGACTAATGCATAGGCTTAGCAGTTGAGGATATATAAATATAATATTATTAAATTTTTATTACTTTCGTGAGAGCGTGTTAGAATGGATGGACTGTTTATGGAGTCTTGGTTCTTCACTCTCTCACGAAAAATCGTTTAAAACGAAACCGAAAATGAAACTAAATATTACACGCCCTCTTATCGTATTCGACCTTGAAACAACTGGTCTTGACCTTGTACGCGACCGCATTATACAGATTTCGTATATAAAGGTTATGCCTGACGGTAATGAGGAGCGTGAAAATCTTCTGATAAATCCTGGCAAGAACATTCCGCAGGAAGTTACAGAATTGACTGGCATATCGGATGACGATGTTAAGGATGCACCTTCGTTTAAGGACGTTGCGCAACAGCTTAATGAAAAAATGAAGAATTGCGACTTTGCCGGTTACAATTCAAACCATTTTGATATACCGATGCTTGCGGAGGAGTTTCTGCGTGCTGGTATAGACTTCGACTTCTCAAAAAGTAGACTTATTGACGCACAGACCATTTTCCATAAGATGGAACGTCGCAATCTGGCTGCTGCATACAAGTTCTATTGCGGTCGCAAGATGGAAGAGGATTTTACCGCGCACCGCGCCGATGAGGATACGGAGGCTACATACCGAGTATTGATGGGCGAGCTTGATAAGTATGCACCTGGCGTACAAGAGGAACCCGACCGTGTGCTCGAGAATGACATGGACTTCCTTGCCGAGTTTTCTAAACAGAACG
>USCM01000213.1 GCA_900553155.1 uncultured Prevotella sp.
GGCAGATAGACCGTTGCAGTTCCTGCATTTGTGTCATGTACGAGTCCATACGGCGGCCATGTCCGTAGTTGGGGTGGCAGTCGAGACAAGAGCGGCGTATAGATGCCGGACCAAGACCGCCAAAGCCAGACGAAGCCGATGTGAACTGGCGCTCGAAGAACTTCTCGCCAGCGTTGAAGTTGTCAATCAGTCCCTGCTGCTCTACGGCAGGAGCCTCGTCCTCGTAGCAGCCCGAAGCCACGTTGTCGGTGGTGCCAAGCTCGCCGCCAGGATACCACTCGTCCTTAGAGAAGTTGCCCACAGCCTGACCGACATACTTGCCGTCAGACTCCATAGGCTCGAATTTGTCAACAGGTGTAGTGTCGTCGTCAGAGCACGAAAGCAATGACATAGACAGACACATAGCCAATGAGCCAAAGAGATAAATTTTCTTATTCATAATGTATTAAGATAAAATTATTAAAACAAAAACAGGTGGGTATGACATACTTGCCATACCCACACAATTAGTATGTGATGTAGATTAGATGGCGTCCTGCGAGTTAATCCAAGAGCCGGCTTTGTTGATTTCCTCGTTGAGAGCCGACACTGCTTCTATGCAATCATTAACACGCTGTGCACCCGGCTCCTCGACAAACGATTTGCCGCTGTTCTTGGCTGTCTCGAGTGCCTGGATGGCTGTGTTGAGGGCGCTTACAAGGTTGTTGTAGCCCGAGTAGTTCATCTTCTTGAGCAGGCTCAGCATAGAGTTCTCGGCTGGAGTGGTGGCTGTGATGTCGCGTGTGCCGTAGAGCGAGTTTTTTATAGAGTAGATGTTGTCCTGATAGTCGATGAACGAACGGTGGCTGTAAGGCGACTCGATGTAGTCGATCGACTCCTTCTCGCCATCCTCTGTTGTGCCAGCATGACCGGTGGCAACACGATAAGCCTGACCAAGCTTCTGGTCGGCTACCTCAGCACAGATGCTTGAGCAACCGCCAACAAGAATCTGGTTCATTGTGCCTTGCCATGATGTATAGCCGGTTGTGGCAGACGGAGAGAGGAGGAACTGGCCGTAGCACATTGTGCCGTCGGCGGCAAGACCGTTGTAGCGCAGAGTGCTGAACACGTAGCTACCCTCGCCGCTAAGAATTGCTTTCGACTCGTTGCTTGTGGCGCTGCCCATCCATGTGAACTCGAGCAGGGCGGTGATGTTGCGCACGTCGCCGGCAACAGCCTGAAGGAAGGCAAGCTCGTCGATACCCTTTACAGATGTAACGCCTTCGTCGGTGTCGTTGGCCTTGAGGGCTTCGGCTGTACGGTGAGCGCCATTGCGGAAGAGAACGAACTCCATACCGTGGAAACCAAGAACCGACTGGAACTCGGTGTTGTGCTCAGAAACAAACTTGGCAGGGTTCTCGCCCTTGAAGCCAGCGATAAGAGTCTGGTTTTTGAGGGCCTTCTCAAGCTCGTCACGGTCGAGAGGCCATGAGTCGATATGCGGGTCAAGCTGGTTGCGCTCGGCCGAACCGAAGAGGAAAGCCTCGCTACGCTCCCACTCGCGACGTGTGTTCTTGAAGGCTTCGCAAGCAGCGTCAATCTCGTTCTGGGTCATTGTGCCAGCTTCGGCAGCCTGGTACAGTGCCTGTGCTGCACCATAAAGGGTGCGTGCGTTGGCGGCAAGAGCCTGGTAAGTAGGGTAGACAACGTTCTGTACATAGTTCTTTGTAACCTTCTGCATCTCCTTGTCGGAGGTGCTTATTGATGTAGTGGCTTGGCCAACTTCAGGGAGATTGTATGTCTCGTTGTCGCTGCTACATGCTGTGAAACTAATGGTCATGGCGCCGAAAAGGAACGCCATTACGAATTTCTGAATCTTCTTCATCTTTTTACTCTTAATTATTATTGTTAATTGTTTTTATAGGAACATACCCTGATAAGCCACACCAATGTTTATGGCTGGCTCGTCGTTGTACCGCTGCTTGAGCTTGCGGTAGCTATACTCTGCCTTTACGCAAACCTGAGGCACTGGGTAATAGTTGATGCCACCGGCAAAAATCTTCTTGCTTGTATACTCCTTCGAGCTGCCAAGGCAAGAGTTGTAGTACTCGAAGTGGCCAAAGACGTAGAGCTTCTGCTTGTCGGCACGAAGCTTGGCTATCTGCGAGAAGATGTCGTAGCCTATCTCAAAGCTTGTGGCTATGGCATTAGAGCCGAATACCTGGTTGCTCTCGTAGGGCTTTACATACTGGGTGCCAGGCTTGCGCATGGCGCTTATGGCCTTGGCATCGCTAACGTAGCCGTAATCGGCATTGCCGCGAGCTATCCAGTTGTGGGCGTTGTAGGTGAAGTCGAAAGCACCCACATAGACGTTGCCCTTGATGTTCTTGTTGCGGCCTGTCTCCATATCGTGAGGCACAGCGTTGTGCATCGACTGGCCGTAATAGCCGCTCAATCCTACTCTAAGACCAGGGATTGTGTAGTTGTCTACACGTGCTGAGAAGCCGTACTTGTTGGCTGTCTCAAACTCGAACGGCTTTGTTGTGCCCGGCTTTATCCATCCGTCTCGGCTAAACTGCCAAGCGTCAAGGCCTGCAATCATCTGCAACTCGTAGCGGAAGTCGCCCGAACGTCCCCAAAACGATACACCCGTCTGGTGCCATGTACAAGGCAGGATGGTGTTTTCGCCCTCTGGACGGTATACGGTGAAGAAGTTGAGAGGCTCGTGGTGGGCATTGGTCAAGCCAACGGGCACCACAATATGTCCAACGCGTATATTGGCAAATCTGCCAAACGACTTCTGAATCCAAAACTGCTCAAGCTCTACCTCGCCTCCGCGCTCCTGCTCTTGTTCAAACTCGATGGCCTCCTCAGCCTCGTATTCAATGGCAGAGCCTGTGCCGCCATGCTCAAACTCGATCTCGGTGCCGAGTGTCCAACCCTTGCCAAAGTCGTAGCCAAGGTAGATAACGGCATGGGGTATGTCGAAGCGTCCGTGGCTTGGGTCGTTCTTTCGCCTGCTTGCCGAACTGTAGCGGTTGCCAGAGTCGCTATAGAAGTTGCGGCTCAATGCCACCTCGCCGTATCCGCCAATGCTTAGGCGGTTGCCACTGACGTGCTGCATAACGCTGTCGGCAGTAGCTGTCTGGGCATGTGCGGCAAGCGGAGCACACATCGCAGCTGCGCAAGCCATAGTGATAATTGTAGATTTGTTCATGATTTTTAATGATTATTTGCGACTGCAAAGGTATCGCTAATGGGCTAATAGGGCAATACTCAATATTTGGTAAATAGTAAAGTGGTAGTTTTATCACCATATTTGGGTATTATGACCAGTATTCTAAACATTGTGAAATAAAAATACCTATATGTTATGATTGTAGGTTTCGTGATTTTTTTGTTACTTTGCAAGCGTTATATTAAATAAGGTATAGGACCCTCATTGAGCCCCACAATACAATAAGAAGATGAAGAATCAGAAAATGTATGAACCCGACGACAAGATGATATCACTTATTCGGGACAACTACAACTTGCTGCAAAGCTTGGGTAGCTTTGGCATAAGCCTCGGCTTTGGCGACAAAACCGTTAGTCAGGTGTGCGAGGAGCAGCACGTGGATACGTATACATTCCTCGCTGTGGTGAACTTTACCATCAACGGCTACCGTGACATCGAC
>USCM01000214.1 GCA_900553155.1 uncultured Prevotella sp.
TAGAGGTCGTCGCTGTCGAGCTGAACGGCAAAACGGCCGCAACGCATATCGTCTATAGCCACGTTCCAGCATCCGCCAATGCCGAGGTCGGTGCGTGTGGGGACAATGTGTACGAGGCGCTTGTCTGTGCCTGCAATCGAGCTGAGTATCTCTGTTGTTCCGTCGGTAGAGTGGTTGTCTACAACAATGACGTTAAACTTGAACGTTGTCTTCTGCGACAGAGCCGAGTTGACGGCATCTGCCACCGTCTTGGCACGGTTGTATACAGGTATGATGACCGAAGCTTCGAAGTCGAAATCTTGCTCGCTGAAGTCGGGACGGGTGTAATGGGCTGTGTCTACCAATGCCCCGATGGTGTCGAGGTGCTTGGTTGCAACCTGCTCCATCTCCACCTGAACGTCGCGGTTGCGCGGGTTGACGTAGTCGAACTGGCGTTCGCCGCTCTTGCGCAGGTCGGTCTCTATCTGTGTGTAGAGGTATTCGTTGAGGTGGAAGATTTGTGCCTTGCGGCTAACAAACAACCGGAAGTCGTACAGTCCAGCCCACTCGTACGACGTGTTGGACCTTTGTGCTGCATATTCGTGCAGCAACGACGAGCGGATAAGCAACAGCTGGCCGAAGTCGAAGTCGTCGCGTATGCTGCCCGGCTGGTAGTCGATGGTGGGATGTTTCTCCACTGCATCGCCCTTCTTTATGTAGCTGTCGGCATATACCATACCAGCTCCGCTGTCTGTAGCCACTCGCAACAGACGCTCAAGAGCGTGCAAACCGAGGTTTACGGGTGTGGTTTTAAGGCTAAGAAGTACGTATTCGGCGTCGGTGTGGGCGTCGATATCAAGCAATGTTTGTGTGGATGTCAGTCGGCCGGTTGTGATGAAGGTGCAGTCGTCGGCACAGCTCTTGTCCATGTTGGCATTGGCTTCATCGTCAATCAGCAGGTTTATATGTTGAGTTGTCTTGCTTTGTCGTAGCGTTTGCAGCGTGTCCTCGATGTCGGACAAGTCGCGGCAAGGCATAAAGCAGTCTATTTTCTCTCTCATTGTTATTAGTTCGTATTTATTTCAGTTATTGTATGGCAAAATTACATAAAATATTCTAAGCATCTGCCTTAACAATGTTATTATTTGATTGTTACGATGCTATTTCATTGTTAATGTAGGTTAATAGGCTATTTGGGGCTTTGGCGCATTGAAATCAAAAAGCTATTTTTGTTCGATAAAAGTACAATTTAATGATTGACAACATGAGGAAATATATCTTTTTGGTATTCTTAGCGTGTTCAACGATACTCTGCGCCCAGGACGACAGCAAGTGGAGTTTGGTGCGTGAACATCAGCAGAAGAGTTTTGCACACACCATTCCGCCTGGCAACTACAGCGGCATCACGCCGCTTGGCGATGATGTATATGCTATGGTGAGCGACAAGTCGGACTCGGCCCTCTACTTTAATGTGCGTCTGTACATAAGCCGTCAGACCGGCGAACTGCTGCAAGCCGAATATCTCGGACCTCAGGGTAGGGTAGATTCGGTGCAGCTTGACAACGAGGCTATAGTGCGTGTGTCCGATTCGACGGTGGTTATTGCGAGCGAGGGCAAGCATAGGTTGAAGGAATACAGGCTCGACACCTACTCCATAGACAATGGTCTTTGGGAGTGGTCGATGCCGTCTGCCAACTTCTATCCTAACTATGTGTTCGAGTCGGCTGCCTACGACACGGTGCACCACAGGCTTTGGACGGTGAACGAGAGCACCTTGCGCCGCGACGGAAAGCCTGCCACAACGCAGGATCCGCACAACAATGTGCTGCGCCTTATAGCCTTTGATTGGACCAACCGCAATGCTTCGCCCGTGTCGTATCTGTACAAGATGGATATGCCCACAACGATGAAGAGGGCTATGACGTATGTCATGGGTGTGAGCGAGCTGTGCGCCTTGCCCGACGGCAAGTTGCTTGTGCTCGAGCGCGAAGCCTTTATTCCCAATATCAAGCTTGGCGCTTTCTGCCAATGCAAGCTGTATGTGGTCGACCCGGAGGTTGAGACGCCGTATGCTCTGGACAAGGAGCTGGAGCCAGGAGCGCCTTATGTGTCGAAGCGTCTGCTTGCGTCGTGGCGCACAAAGCTTGGTCTAACCAAATATATGTGGGCTAATTATGAAGGTATGTGTCTTGGTCCGCAGCTGGAGAACGGCGACCAGGTGATAGTATTGGTAAGCGACTCGCAAGACGGATATGCCGGAGTGCTGAAGGATTGGTTCAAGACTATTGTTATAAGGAAGAAATAAAAAATCGGATGTTAAGAAAGCCAAGCGGCTTTCTTAACATCCGATTAATATTTAATGACGTTGTGTCAATTACATTACGCCGTCAGCGCGGAGCTTCTCCTGCCACTTCCAAGCCGAGCGGAGAACGTCGTCGAGCTTAGCCTCTGCCTTCCAGCCGAGCACCTTGTTGGCCTTCTCAACGTTGCCGTAGATTTCCTCGATATCGCCCTCACGACGTGGACCGAACTTCCAGTTGAGCTTAACACCAGTAGCCTTCTCGAAGGTGTTTACAATCTCGAGAGTAGAGTTGCCCTTGCCAGTACCAATGTTGAAGAACTCCAATGCTTCTGTCTCCTCGTCGAGAACGCGGCGCATAGCGGCAACGTGAGCCTTAGCGAGGTCTACAACATAGATGTAGTCGCGGATACATGTGCCGTCAGGAGTGCTGTAGTCGTTACCAAAGATGGTAAGCTCCTTGCGGATACCCATAGCTGTCTGTGTTACGAAAGGAATGAGGTTGTTAGGCACACCGTTTGGCAACTCGCCGATTTCGGCAGATGGGTGAGCGCCTATTGGGTTGAAGTAGCGCAGAACAATGCTCTTGATGCTGGCACCGCTGTGGATATAGTCGGTGATAATCTGCTCGTTGATTTCCTTTGTGTTGCCATAAGGAGATGTAGCCTTCTGGTGTGGGCAGTCCTCCTTAACAGGCAGATTCTCAAGCTTAGGCTGGCCGTAAACGGTGCAGCTTGACGAGAAGATGATGCCCTTTACGTTATACTTAGGCATTAGTTCAAGAAGGTTGACAAGCGATACGATGTTGTTGCGATAGTAGAGCAATGGCTTCTGAACACTCTCGCCTACAGCCTTAGATGCTGCGAAGTGGATGATACCCTCGATGTCTGGATACTTTGCAAATACAGCCTCTGTGGCGGCAAAGTCGCGAAGGTCTACCTGCTCGAATGCAGGACGAACACCAGTAATCTTCTCAATGCCGTCGAGCACCTCAATCTTTGAGTTGGAGAGGTTGTCAACGATAACTACTTTGTAGCCTGCTTCGATAAGTTCAACAGTAGTGTGCGAGCCGATAAAGCCGGTTCCTCCAGTTACTAAGATTGTTTGTTTCATTTTGTTTATTATTAATGGTTGGTTAAAAATTAAGACATTTGTATTTGATGCTTTATAAGCAATGTTTCGTTCTGTACTCGGCGTCAGTGGCATTTAGTTGCCAAAGATTGCTTTCAAGCCATTGTCTACACCGCTGAAGCCCATGAACGCCAACGACAGCAAGCCTGCCGTGATGAGCTCGATGCTCATGCCGCGCATGCCCTTAGGCACGTTGGTTAGGGCGAGCTGTTCGC
>USCM01000215.1 GCA_900553155.1 uncultured Prevotella sp.
GTGGTTGAAAAAAATAAAAACTAATATAGGTTATACCTCTATCTTATATACATTGGTTTCTCTCTTCTCAAACCCCACCGAGCTATACAGCCTGTTGGCGGCAACCCGCATAGGACGGGATGTAAGCATAAGCGAGCACGGACTGTACTTCTTGCAGTATTCAACCACGTGGTTTACGAGCTTCTTGCCAATATGCCGTCCTCTGAAGTTGTTGTCCACCACCACGTCCTCCACCCAAGCCTTGGTGCCGGTAGGTATAACGTAAGCAGCCAAAGTGGCCATACCAACCATTTGGCTGCCAATGAAGGCAAGGAACAGGTGAGTGCGGTCGGTCTCGATGATAGTTCGCAGCAATGTTTCGTTCATCTCTTTAGGCGAGGAAGTTAGTTGGCTAAGCAGGTTGTTGATGCCGCTGATATATTCGGGGCGAACCTCGTTAGCCTCTATAAAAATTAAATCTTCCATATTTTTTATTAGTTGATTAATTGCAAAGGTAGCAAATTTAGTATACCTTTGCAAGTATAATAAGCCAAATAAGGAAGAAATGATAATAGAGATGTATAAGGCAGGTATGGACGACGGGGGCGCAAAACTGTTTGGCAATCTGTCGTTCGTATCAGCTCCTGGAGATATTGTCGCCGTTACCGGTGGCACCATGTGCGGCAAGACCTCGCTCTTGCTTGCAATGCTTGGCATGTGCCGGCTGACGGAAGGGTGGGTAAGCGTAGACGGCGAACCCGTGCTGCCGTCGACATCTGCCTATTACCGCCATTGCATATCGTGGGTGCCACAGTCGTTTGGCTTTGACGGCACCACGGTAAGGGAGGTGGCAAAATCGATGTTGCGGCTCAAGCTGAATAAGGGCGAGGGCTATTCGGAGAAGGACGTGTTGGCAGATTTTGACAGTCTTGACTTGTCGCACGGGCTGATGGAGCAGCGTTTCGGCGACCTCGACCGTGCGGTTGCGCAACGTGTGCTCTTGGCACTTTCGGCTGTATATTGCCGCCCGATACTCTTGCTCGACCGTCCCACGTCGCTCCAGGACGAGGAGCATAGCCGTATGGTGGCGGCTTATCTAAGGCAGCCCCAATTTGCCGAAACCTCAATAGTTGTAACCACCGACAACCCGCTGCTGTTGCAGATGGCAAGCAAGGTGGTGTCGCTTAACGAGTAACTAATACAAAACATATTGCATATTATATGATAACAATGTTAGGAATAGGCCTGATGGCCATATTGATTATACTGCCCTTGCTCGCTGCAAGCGTGTTTCGTGTGGATGCGCTGAAGACCGTGTTTGCCGCCCTTGTCAAGATGTTGGTTAGGGTAGGGGTGCTGGGCGCAGCGGTCTACTATCTTGTCGAGGCTGGCAGCGTGTGGCTTGACGTGGTTTTTGCGCTTGTCTTTATCGTGTACACCATTATTACCGTCATCGTACAAGCCAAGCTTTCGGTGCGCACATATCTGCTGCCTGTATGTGCAGGAATGTTTGTAGCCCTGTTGGTTACGGGCGGCTTGCTCTACTTTATCAACCACTTGGCAGACAGGGGGCTAAGCGGTAACTTTCTGCTGCCGGTGATAGCCTTGCTTTCAGGCAGCATGGTGGAGCCTATGGCACATTCGCTTTCGGTGTATTACATGGGTCTGCGACACCACAATCATCTCTACTATTATCTCTTGGGCAATGGCGCGACACGCTCGGAGGCGCTCAATTATCTTATGAAGCGAGCCATAGAGAAGTCGCTTGTGCCAGGCATGCGCCAGATGTCGGGCTTGGTTGTGGGATGCTCGCCGGTGCTGATGTGGACCATGATAATGTGCGGTGTGCCCGTGCCTGACGCAGCCTTCTTCCAGGTGCTCATTGTCCTTGCCGTGTTTGCAGCCACCGTGCTCTCGGTGGTAGTGGCAGTGTGGACGGCACGCCGATACGTTGTAGACGGCTATGCACGTATAAAATCAGAGGCAGTGAAGCTTGACAATGTAACCGAACAAAACATAGAAAACAATGAACAGAATATTTAAGCTATTGGTGTTGTGCTGCCTTTGCGGCATATTTGGCTCGTGTGATGTTGCTGTAAAGCGCATGGAGACAAAGGTGGCGGAATGCAAGCAGCAGCTGGCGCCAAAGACACGCGAGGGGCTCGAGCTGCCTGCTGCGCTGACATCACGCCCCGAACAGATACTTGTGCGCAAAGGCTACACAGCGTCTTACAACAAGGAGTGGCGCGTGCCAAACTGGGTGGCGTGGCATCTTACGGCTGCACATCTTAAGGGCGACGTAAAGCGCAGCGGGTTGGCATTCAACGAAGACGAGGAGGTGCCAACACCGCGTGCTGTCAATACCGACTATGTGCGCTCTGGATACGACCGCGGCCACATGTGTCCGGCAGGCGACAACAAGTGGAACGCACAGGCAATGGACGAGTCGTTCCTGTTTACAAACATTTGTCCGCAGGCTCCGCAGCTGAATCGTGGCGACTGGAACGAGATGGAACAGGCATGCCGCAAGTGGGCAAAGCAGTGTGGCGACATCTACATCGTGTGCGGCCCCATCTTCTACAAAAAGCGAGCCAAGACCATCGGCAAGAGCAAGGTGGCTGTGCCAGACGCCTTCTTCAAGGTGGTGCTTACGATGAAGGGCAAGCCCAAGGCCATCGGATTTATATACAAGAACGGCGACGGCAACCGACCGAAGGGCGATTATGCCAACTCTGTGGACGAGGTGGAGCGCATTACGGGCATCGACTTCTTCACCTCATTGCCTGACAAGGTGGAGAAGCAGGTGGAGGCACAGTGCAACCCCGACGACTGGAATATATAAAGATAGGATAGAGATGGCGTGTCAAGCAATTTGTTAAATAAAACTAATAATATATAGGCTTGACCGCTATCTATAAATAGAAATAGTATCTTTGTATAATACTAAAAACGAGAAAAATTATTAACGTTAACACATATTGGATTATTATGGAAAATAACAATGAACTTATTGCCCAGTGTGAGGCAAGAGCTAAGCAGTGGCTCACACCGGCATTTGATGAGGAAACACGTAGCGAAGTGCAAGCAATGCTTGACGCAGAGGATAAGTCGGCACTTATCGACGCTTTCTATCAGAATTTGGAATTTGGTACAGGTGGTCTGCGCGGTATCATGGGCGCAGGTACAAACCGTATGAATAAATATATCGTTGGTATGGCCACACAGGGCTTTGCCAACTACATCCTTAAGGCATTCCCAGGCGAGGAGAACCTCTCGGTAGTAGTAGGTCACGACTGCCGCAACAACTCACGTCTCTTTGCCGAGACTGTTGCTGCCATCTTCTCTGCCAACGGCATCAAGGCATACCTCTTCGAGGGTCTGCGCCCAACACCAGAGATTTCGTTCGCTATCCGTCAGCTTGGCGCCAAGGCTGGTGTCAACGTTACTGCCTCGCACAACCCTAAGGAGTACAACGGCTACAAGGCCTACTGGAGCGACGGCGCACAGGTGCTTGCTCCGCACGACACCGGCATCATCGAGGAAGTAAACAAGGTGGCTATCAGCGACGTGAAGTTTGAGGCAAACTGGGATTTCATCAAGATTATCGGCGGCGAGATGGACTACAACTACATGCAGGCTGTA
>USCM01000216.1 GCA_900553155.1 uncultured Prevotella sp.
CACCGCGTTCTATCGCCTCAAGAATGTTTTGCGGTGTGCCCACGCCCATTAGGTAGCGCGGCTTGTCCTTGGGCAGGATCTCGTTCACCACCTCAATCATCTCATACATCACCTCTGTAGGCTCGCCCACAGCCAGTCCGCCGATGGCATTGCCGTCGGCACCCTTGTCTGCCACAAACTTGGCAGCCTCGCGGCGCAGGTCCTTATACTTGCATCCCTGCACGATAGGGAAGAGGCTCTGCTTGTGTCCGTATAGAGGTTCGGTTTCGTTGAAGCGCTTGATGCAGCGGTCCAGCCAGCGCTGTGTCATGCCGAGGCTCTTCTTGGCATACTCATAGTCGCTCTCGCCCGGAGGACACTCGTCGAAAGCCATCATGATGTCGGCACCGATGATGCGCTCGGTGTCCATTACATTCTCTGGTGTGAAGATGTGCTTGGAGCCGTCGATGTGCGAGCGAAACTCGCATCCCTCCTCACGAAGCTTGCGTATGCCGGTGAGCGAGAACACCTGGAAGCCACCCGAGTCGGTAAGTATAGGGCGGTCCCATGTGTTGAACTTGTGCAAGCCGCCTGCCTTGCGCAGGGTGTCAAGACCCGGACGCAGGTACAGGTGGTAGGTGTTGCCCAATATTATCTGTGCCTTCACCTGCTCGCGCAGTTCCTGGAAGTGTACACCCTTGACCGAGCCAACGGTGCCAACGGGCATAAAGATAGGTGTCTTTATCTGTCCGTGGTCAGTGGTTATCAGTCCGGTACGTGCGTCGCTGTACGGGTCGGTGTGTTGCAGTTCAAATGTCATTTCTTTTCTTCTTCAATTTTAAAACTAATGGGGTTGTCTACAGTCTCGTCGGTAAGGGCGAAGCGCCATACGTCCTGTACGTTCTCGACGTAGTGGAACTCTACACCCTTGCGGTAGATTTCCGGAATCTCCTCGATGTCCTTGCGGTTGTCGCGGCACATCACGATGTCGGTTATGCCGGCACGCTTGGCAGCCAATATCTTCTCCTTGATGCCGCCAACAGGCAGCACCTTTCCGCGCAGTGTTATCTCGCCAGTCATGGCTGTGTTCTTGCGCACCTTGCGCTGTGTAAGCGCCGAGGCTATGGATGTGGCGATGGTTATGCCAGCCGACGGTCCGTCCTTAGGTGTTGCGCCCTCGGGCACGTGGATATGGATGTTCCAGTTGTCGAAGATGCGGTAGTCTACACCCAGTGTGTCGATGTGTGCCTTGACGTATTCCAGGGCTATGACAGCCGACTCCTTCATCACGTCGCCAAGGTTTCCGGTAAGCGTAAGCTTGCCAGCCTTGCCCTTGCTAAGCGATGTCTCTATAAACAGAATCTCGCCGCCAACGCTTGTCCAAGCCAAACCTGTAACCACGCCGGCATAGTCGTTGCCCTGATAGATGTCGCGGTAGAATGGCGGTTTGCCGAGAAGGTCTTCAATCTCGTTGGGTGTAATCTTCTCGTATGGCAGCGCGCTGTCGAGAGCCTTCTTGTAGGCAAGCTTGCGCAGAGCCTTGTTCACCTGCTTCTCGAGCTGGCGCACACCGCTCTCGCGTGTGTACTGCTCTACAATCTTCTCTATAGCCGCCTTATTGAAGGTAGGCTTTACAGTCTTGTCTTCCAGTCCGCAGTTGTCTATCTCGCGCGGTATGAGGTGGCGCTTGGCTATCTCTATCTTCTCCTCGGTGATGTATCCGCTAACCTCTATCAGCTCCATACGGTCGAGCAGCGGACGCGGTATAGAACCAAGGTCGTTGGCAGTGGCTATGAACAGCACCTTAGAGAGGTCGTAGTCTACGTCGAGGTAGTTGTCGTGGAAGGCGTTGTTCTGCTCTGGGTCGAGCACCTCGAGCAAAGCCGACGATGGGTCGCCGTTGACGGTGTTCTGCGTAACCTTGTCTATCTCGTCGAGAATAAACACCGGGTTGGACGAGCCAGCCTTCTGTATATTCTTTATTATACGTCCGGGCATAGCTCCAACGTATGTGCGGCGATGACCTCTAATCTCGCTCTCGTCGTGCAGTCCGCCCAACGACATTCGCACATACTTGCGCTTCATTGCCGACGCTATACTCTTGCCAAGCGATGTCTTGCCCACACCCGGAGGGCCATATAGGCAGATAATGGGCGACTTGAGGTCGCCTCTAAGCTTAAGCACAGCCATATATTCGAGGATGCGCTCCTTTACCTTCTCCATACCGTAGTGGTCGTGGTTCAGTATGCGCTGCGCGCGCTTGAGGTCGAGGTTGTCCTTGGTGTACTCGCCCCAGGGCAGGTTGGTCATTGTCTGGAGGTAGTTGAACTGTATGCTGTACTCCGGACTCTGCGGGTTGAACATATCCAGCTTGTCAAGCTCCTTCTTAAATACCTTGCCTATCTCCTCTGGCCAGTTCTTGGTCTTGGCTTTCTGTTCCAGCTCCTTGCGCTCTGGCGAGCCTTCGCCGTTGCCCAGCTCCTCCTTGATGTTCTTTATTTGCTGCTGCAGGAAGTATTCGCGCTGCTGCTCGTCGAGGTCCTCGCGTGTTTTCGAGCGTATGTTTTGCTTCAGTTCGAGCAGCTGTATCTCCTTGTGCAGTGCACGCAGCGTACCAATGACACGATCCTTAAAGCTGTCTGTAGCAATAAGATTCTCCTTGTCTTTGATGTCGAACGGCAGGTTGGTACATACAAAGTCGATGGCAATAATATCGTTTGAGATGTTGTTTAGTGCAAACTGCGATTCGTCGGGTAGGTCTTCGTTCAGTCTGATATACTGAAGTGTCAAAGCCCTAAGGTCCTCCATTGCTGTCTTAAACTCGGTGTCCTTTTTGCCAGGCATTTCTTCCATAGCCTGTGTAACCTCGCCCAGCATAAATGGTGCAGTGCGTGTTACATTATTAAGTTTGCATCGTCCGAAAGCTTGTATTATGGCAGTTTGGTTGTTGCCCGGTCCGGGCATCTCGAGCACCTTCACCAGTTTGGCATAAACGCCATAGCCGAAAAGGTCGTTCTCGCCAGGGAGTTCCACCTCCTGGTCTTTCTGACAGAATACGGCAAATGCCGCATCTGGGTGTTTGCGAATTTGGTTGAGCAGGTTAAGACTCTGCTTTCTGCCAATGATAACAGGGGCAATCACTCCCGGGAACAAAGCCATGTTGCGGGTAGCGAGTATTGGTATTTCGCCCTCTATGTGTACGTTGAACAGGTTCGTTACGTCGCCCTCGTAATCGGCGATCATTTGAATCGATGTATTGGATCTCTTGTTCATCTTGTTAATATCAAATATAGCTATATCCGTGCAAAGGTACTGAAAAGTTTTCAGATATACACCTAATTAAAGATATTTAATGGCTTGTTGCCTATTTCCTTAAATTAGCAGACAAAGTTTTTATAACGTTATTGTCTTCTGTAGCAGTCACAGGATAAGTTGTGATGAGGTCCGTTCGCTCTATTTTTGCCCGTATGCCCAGCTCTCATCGGTCGTGTAGCCCGCTACACTCCCTCTTCGGAGCTGAACATACAGACCAAAATAGAGCATAGAATCATTTAAATTAATTTTGAACACCTACTTAAAACCTGAAATATATATCATCATACCCTCTAAGAAAGATGAAATACAACAATA
>USCM01000217.1 GCA_900553155.1 uncultured Prevotella sp.
ATCTTTACGTCCGGTCTTCAGTCTTGACCCGCTAACTGGCGAGCCAAGCGTAAGCATCACCGTGGAGCCGTCGCAAGAAGACATAACAATGCGCAATATTTTCCGCTATCTAAACGAAAGCGACAAGGAGGTATACGTTGCCATTGACGAGTTTCAGCAGATAGGCGAGTATCCCGAAACTGGCACAGAGGCAATGCTGCGCTCGTACATACAGTTTGCCCAGCACGTACACTTTATATTCTCAGGCAGCAAGCATCATCTCATGGCAGAGATATTCGGTTCGCCCAAGCATCCCTTCTATCAAAGCACGGAGATGATGGGGCTTAAGCCGTTGAACAGTGATGTGTACTACGACTTCTGTCGAAACTTCTTCGTAAAGAAGGGGGGCGAACTAAGCAAGGATATCTTTATGCACATATATAATGAGTTTGAGGGACACACATGGTACGTTCAGGCTATCATGAACCGACTGTACGAGAACGAGAATGTTGTTGACAGCGTGTCTCAAGTGAACCGTGCCTTGCTGTCTATACTCGGTGGACGTGAAGCTCAATACGAGAGTATGGTGCAGTTCTTCACCGAGAATCAGTTTGCACTGCTTAAAGCCATAGCCAAGGACGGAGTAGTAGCCCAGCCCACATCAGGCAAGTTTATTAAGGCTCATGGGCTTAGTGGGGCAAGCAGTGCAAAGGCAGCCCTAAAGGTTTTGGAGGAAAAAGAGTTGGTATATCGCAAGCCGGAGGGCTATGTGGTGTACGATCTGTTTATGAACTATTGGCTTAGACGCAACTGTTGAAGCACTGTTTAACAATATAATATTCCTCAACATAGAATGGAATAATATCCAATAAAGTATAAATACAATCCCAACAAAAATAAGTAAACAAGCATTATTATGTGGCAAAGACTGAAATATCTATTGTCTGAATTCGTTGTGATATGGGCATATTTTGTCCTACAGAAACCAGTGTTTATGATGTGCAATGCGTCCAAGCATTATGCCCTGACCGACTATCTAAGCGTAGCTTGGCATGGAGCATGGCTCGACGCGACAACAGCCGGCTATCTCACCGCCATTCCGTTCCTGCTTATGTTGGCATCGGTGTGGTGGAGCAAGATGCCGCTGCGCAAGGTGCTTACACCTTATTATATAATAGTGATGCTGCTTGTGTCGCTCATCTTCATTGCCGACACGTCGCTCTTTGCCTTCTGGGAGAGCAAGCTCGACGCCACCGTGTTTATCTATCTCGACTCGCCCAAGAATGCGGCAGCCAGTGTGTCCGTAGCTTACATATTGTTGCGCGTGCTCTATATCGTGGTGCTTACAGCCCTGATGTCGTGGCTCTTGTGGCGCATAACGCCCCGTAAGCTGCAAGCTGTGGCTGGCGCACGTCGCCGTATACTTGCCACGGTGTGCGCCCTGCCCGTAGGCGGCTTGCTCTTCCTGGTGATAAGAGGCGGCATAAGGGTGTCTACACAGAATGTGGGAACCGTATATTTCAGCAGCGACCAGTACCTCAATCTGTCTGCCATCAACCCCGTCTTCAATATGTTTGCCAGCATGGAGTTTCAGAAGAAGTACGAGGACGAGTTTCGCTTCTATCCCGACGAGCGCCGAGCCGAGCTTATGCAAGGTCAGTATGCCGTAACCGACTCAGCCACCACGTCTGTTCTCAACACCAAGCGGCCAAACATCCTCGTTATCTTTATGGAGAGTTTTGGCGCTACAATGATAGAGCGTCTTGGCGGAGCTAAGGGTGTTGCGCCCAATCTCGACCGCCTTTCGAGAGAGGGCGTGTTCTTCAGCAACCTATATGCCGGCAGCTTCCGCACCGACCGAGGCACCGTCTGCACCTTTAGTGGCTACCCCGGACTGCCAACGCTGTCCATAATGAAGGTGCCGCGCATTGCCAACAATATGCCCAACATTGCCCACTCGCTTGCCGAGGCTGGCTATAAAACCGACTTCCTATATGGCGGCGACATCAACTTCACCAATATGCGAGGCTATCTTCTCTCCGGAGGATTCCAGAAACTGACGTCGCAGGACGACTTTACGATGGACCAGCGCAACTATGGCAAGTGGGGCGTGCCAGACAACATTACCTTCGACCGACTCTTTGCCATGCTCAAGGAGCGTGAGGGCAGCAAGCAACCATGGTTTACGGCGTTCCTTACGCTCAGCAGCCACGAGCCGTTTGAGGTGCCTTTCAGCAAGTTCGAGGATGCCCACTTCAACGCCTTTGCCTATACCGACGACTGCATAGGACGCTTTATCGAGCGTTTCCGCAAGACCCCACAGTGGGACAATACCCTCATCGTCCTGCTGCCCGACCACGGCATACCCTACCCAAAGCACGGCGAGCGCTTTGCTCCCCACTTCTTCCGCATACCTATGATATGGACTGGCGGGGCAGTGGCTAAGCCTATGGTGGTGGACAAGATAGCCAACCAAACCGACTTGGCGGCAACCTTGCTTGCACAGCTCGGCTTGAAGCACACCAGCTTCGAGTTCAGTCGCAACGTTCTCGACGCCTCTTACACACGCCACTTTGCATTCTATAGCTTCGTCAATGGATTCTGCTATCTCGACAGCACCGGCGTAAGCGTATACGATAATGTATCCAACCGCGTGTTCTACAACGAGCATCCGGCTGCCAACAGCCAACGCGTGGCTAAAGGCAAGGCTATATTGCAGACCCTATACGATAGGGTAGGCAAGATAAACGGAGGCAAATATAAGTGATAAAGGGTGTATATATATACAAAAGGTGTTGTTTTGTTTTAATATTATTGGTATAAACACGTTTTTTTTTATTATTAGTTGAAATTTTATTAGATAAAGTTGTAAATATTAACTTATTTGTTATATCTTTGCGTTGTGATTTGCGAAAGTCATTACAAAGATATTAAGTCAATGTAACTCTTAATTGATATTTTAACAGTAAATATTCTTACAAATTAATTATTTATACTCAGTATTATGAAGAAACCTTACATCTTAGCGTTAGCTTCGGCGTTATTGTTCTTCGGTCCGATTAGCGTTAGTGCTCAGTCGACTCTTTTCATGGAAGATTTTGAGACCGAAAACGTTGATACGAAAAACAACCCTTCTCGCCCTGTGGGTGCAGAAGAAGGTTGGACTACGATTGATTCCTACCAAGGAAGCAATTTAAGTTACAAGTGGTCTAACTATTATTCTGAAAATGGTACCATTGGAGGAACGCATGTGGCAATGTGCGATGCTCCAATGGTGGTTGCCGACGACCCAGATGCTGCCCAGCCACGCGAGGAGATTCTTCTCTCGCCAGAGCTCACTCTTAACAATACCTATCAGTTAAGCTTCAGTTGGAAGGTTTCTCCTCAGGCTGTAGCAGAAAAGACCAAGTACGACTTGCAGGTGCGAGTAGTAGTTGATGGCGATGTAAAGAATGCTGAGACTATATTCTCTATCCAGAACAAGCAAGACCTTATAGAGAGCGGCGTAACCGAGTATCCGATTTCTACATGGAGTACAAAGACCAGTAAGCTCGACTTGTCGAAGTGGAAGGGCAAGACCATTAAGCTTGCCTTCGTATAC
>USCM01000218.1 GCA_900553155.1 uncultured Prevotella sp.
GTTTCTACCAACTTTGAGGGCGACGTTAAGGCTGCCAAGTGGGACGAGCTTGATGTGCAGAATGGTACCAATGGCAACTCTTGGGATTTTGTCACCGTTACTCCTATCTCGCTTGTTAAGTATATCGGCAAGCCGGTACACATCGCTTTCAAGTATCTCAGCACCGAGGCTGTAGCTCCTACATACGAGGTTAAGAACCTTGTGGTAAGCGAGCATCAGGAAGAAGAGGCTGAATAACAGAGCGTCAATGGCGCACACCCCTCTCATGGAACGGCGAGCTCCCGCTCGCCGCGCAAGCAACGTTTAATCTACATTAGGAGGTACGGTTTTTCGAACCGTACCTCCTATAAATATTATACGGTCATTAACGAACACGCATTATACGTTCATTATACGTATAATTATCGTTAATATATTGTTCGTATAATTATCGTTAATCTCTCCTACCAACATAAAAACCTGTCTTTTTCCCTCCACTTCTCGCATAAATTATGTACCTTTGCCCGACCACAGTCAAGCAAGTTATGAAGAAGAAGAAACTTAACGTACATACTCTTAGCCACAAGCCAGTGGCAAAGATCTCAGCCATAGTGTTTTATACGCTCCTTGGCATGTCGGCACTGTTGTTTGTGCTCTTCCGCTTAGTGGGCTTCGACATGCCCTACTTCGAAAATCCCGAATACAACGCACCGCTCCTCACCGGCGTCCTTATCAGCTATATGCTGCTGCTTGTAGCCGTGGCGTTGGTGCTCGCCGTATACAGCTTTGTGCGCTCGGCACGCATCAACCGCAAGGAGAATAGGGTAGTGAACAACATCCCGGCACACCGCATAGCCGTTGCCACCGTTGTTGGCACAGCCGCACTGCTTGCCCTCACCTTCGCCCTCTCGGGCACGGGAGCGCTGACGGTGAACGGCGCACGCTACGACAGCGTTATAGGGCTGCGTGCATCGGGCATGTTTATAGACACATCATTGGCTTTGATAGCTACGGCAATAGCCGCCGTAGCCTTTGGCGCAATACGTAACAGGAGGTAGAACAATGCTTATAAAGCGTAGAAAACATAGGGTTCCGGAGCTTAACACCACATCCACTGCCGACATATCGTTTATGTTGCTCACCTTCTTCTTAGTGACAACATCTATGGATGTAGACCGCGGCATTGTGCGACAGCTGCCCCCTCTCGACGACGACGAGGATGCCGACAACGTGGAGACAAAGGTGGACAAGCAGAACACACTTGCCTTCCACATCGACCCATCGGGCAAGATAACGCTTAACGACAAGCCCGTTGAGGTGGACAAGCTGCACGACTACATAGCCAACTTTATATCCATGCGCCCTAAGCAGCACGTCATAATGTTGGATGCCGACCCTAAGGCAGGCTACAAGGCTTACTTTGCCCTGCAAAACGAGATAGTGTTGGCATACAACAAGGTGCGCGCCAATATGGCGCAGCGTCTGTATCATAAGCCTTACGAGGCTTTGAGCGAGGAGCAGCGCGACAATGTGCGCGACCTATGTCCGCAGCGTATGTCAGAGACTTACAATACCAACGACAACCAGGCGTCTGCCACGGATGCCCAACAGAAAGGAGGCGACAAATGATTTGGGACAAACGTATGCTACGTGATGTGCCGCAACTCAACACGGCGTCGCTGCCCGACCTTATCTTCACCGTCCTCTTCTTCTTTATGGTGGTTACGCACATGCGCCAAACTACGTTGCGTGTGGAGTTTAAGATGCCGCAAGGCACCGAGCTTGCACGCCTTACCAAGAAGACCGCCGTGTCGTACATATACGTTGGCAAGCCGCAGAAGCAGGTGGCTGGGGCTAAGGAGGAGGCTACCGCCGAGGGCTACTGTGTGCAGATAAACGACCGCATTGTTAGCACCAACGAGGTGGCTAACCTCATTGCTGCCGAACGCAAGAGGCTGTCGGACGAAGACAGGCCACGCCAGATGGTGTCGCTTCAAGCCGACTGCAATGCCCCGATGTGGCTTATTACCGACATAAAGCAAGCTTTGAGAAAGGCTAATGTCAGGCGAATAAATTATTCGGCAGACGAGAAAAAGTAACGATTTATAACTTTTTATCAATTATAAATTGTCAATTTCGTGCTTTTGCAGTAACTTTGCACCTAAATAACAACGTAAAGAAATCAAAATGGCACATCACAATTTAGATTTACTTGATAGGAAAATCCTTAGACTTATAGCCGAGGATGCGCGTATACCGTTCCTTGAAGTGGCGCGTTCTTGTAATGTGAGTGGCGCAGCCATTCACCAGCGCATACAAAAACTTACTAACCTCGGAATATTAAAAGGTTCGCAGTTTATCATCGACCCGGAGAAGGTGGGTTATGAGACGTGCGCTTATATAGGTCTTTATCTCCAAAACCCGGCTAAGTTTGACGACGTGGTTGAGGAGCTTAAGAAGATACCAGAGGTGGTGGAGTGTCACTACACCACGGGCGGCTTTGATATGTTCATCAAGATTTATGCCCGCAACAACCACCATCTGCTCAACGTTATCCACGACAAGTTGCAGCCTCTTGGGCTCTCGCGCTCGGAGACTGTGATATCGTTCAACGCTGCCATCAACAGACAGATCCCCATCAGCGAGCTGCCAGATGACGACGACTACGATGATGATGACGACGACGATGACGACGAATAAACATTAACGTCAATTATACGAACTGGCATTAACGTCGATTATACGAAACATAATTAACGCTCATTATACGTGCAATATCCGTGTAATGAGCGTTAATGTTTTATTCGTGTAATGAGCATTAATAGGAGCGTCGCCGCCTCGGCGACGTCAATCTACAAGCCGCTTCCAATCATATATAAGCTATACATTAGTTTCAGGTTTTGAGTTCAATATTGTAATAGTATTTGTGAATTCCGTAACCAAATCATTGAATTTAGGATTGTCTCTTCTTATTATTAGTGCAGCATAATTCTCATTGTCCTCTTCGTCATAAACAACTTGTGGCAAAAATAGGAACTCATCATTTTCTGAATATATACCAAACCAAAAATGAAACAAACGATTCCGCATCTTTTGCATACCGTCTCCTGTCTCACATATATAAAGTAAAGCGGCTTCATTCTTTGAGAAAAACTCCTCTACAATGGCTAAGACGGTTGCTCTAACTTTGTTGTCACGGGGAGATTTCTTGCCTTCATAATTAGTCAATGCAAACTGATACGATTCACCACTTTGTAATAAATCGTTCTCGTCAAAAGCCACACTAAATCCTACATGATAATCACTAACAAACTTGAATAGTTTGGTAGTATCATCATAATCAACCCGATAAGGCGAAATAGAATTAATGTTATCTAATGATAGTTCGTTCATCACAGAACATTAAATGTTAAAGGCTCTTCGCCAGTGCGTGCCTTGTAATCCTCGTATAGCATTTTACGCATTTTCTCCACTAACTCCTTCTTTTGGGCTTTGGCAGAGTTCCAACGTCTTAACGCTTCTTCTCTTGTA
>USCM01000219.1 GCA_900553155.1 uncultured Prevotella sp.
CTACTACTACATCGAGCTTCTCCACTGCTGTAGTGGCAAAAGCCTCATCAAGAGTCATGGTCTGCTCGGCAGGATAGCCCAACCAGTTCCAACCACTATTAAGAGCGATAGGATTTGCCGGATTCCATGCCACACCGCTTATGCGCTGTGCAGCAGGTGCTGCCGACGCCTCAACCTTATAACTCTTGGATGCCTCGAGGGTAGACAATGTACCAACAAGACCTAACTGCGGGTCGCGCACCACCTCTTGTATCTGGCTCTTAACTCGTGTCACGGCTGCATCGGCTGCAAGTTGGGCAGCTGTAATGCCGTCGGCGATATTGTGCGACATCCATGTCCAGCCTGCTGTCATGGCAACATCCATATCCGCCTTCTTCACTACATAGCTGAACTCCTTAACCTCCGACACCTCGTTGTCGCCTACCATGGTCATCGCCTTGATGTGTGTATCGTTGTCGATGACGATAGGTACAGAGTACTTGCGTCGTGTTCCATTCTCGTCGCACGGACAAGAACCGTCGGTGGTGAAGTAGATAGTGGCATTCTTTGAGTCGGTTGCCAGCTCTACCTTCGAGCCACGATATACCGCAGTGCCGCTTGCACGCGATGCGGTTGGAGCCTCGGCAGTGATGATTTCGGTCATAACGTCAACCATGCACTGACCCTTTGCCGTTACGTCGTCGATAGTGAACGACAGCTGTGTGCGTCCCGGCAAGTCGCCCTTGACCTTAACTACCGCCTTACCTTCGGCATCAAGTGTAAGCTCGGTGTTGTCGAGCGAAGCCACCAATGCAGACGAGTTGGCAATGTGGAGCTTGCGTCCTGATGCCGCCTCGCTTGGCAGAGCATAGATAGTGAGTTCCTTCTCGGCACCATATAGCATCTTGACGTTCTCGGCAGTTATCTGCTGAACCTCCTTCTCTACATCCAAGGTCTGGCTGTAAGTCTCGGTCATCGGTATGCCTGCATACGACTTAACGTTGCGGCTAACCGTCAGACGAAGCTCTCCTGTAGTAGATGCGAGAGTCTGCTCAGGCACAAATCGTATACGAGAAGCGTAGCGCATAGCGTCGGCATCCTCAGGCAGAGCAAACTCGTCTGCCAATGCGGCGTTGACAAGCTGTATCTCACCGGCGAGCTTATTGCCACCTGCCGTAACGCTGATGTTGGCATCAGTAAGTGTGGCAGGATCCATATACTTATCAAACTGAACCTCAACACCCTGCTCGTAAGCACGTGCCTCGGTAACTTCAGGCTGCTTGTTCTGTGTGATGCCGATGTTCACCTCCAACTGTGGAGGAGGCACTGGCAACCACTCGCTGTAGGCTGTGACGTATCCGTCCTTCTCAAACTTAACCTGCCACAATCCCTGCGGAACATCCCAACGATACATACCGTTCTCGTCGGTGAACAGCGGGTTCTTCTGTGCATAATCCTCAGCGTTCCACATCACGATATCCTCGTGCTTGTCGCCATAGATATCCTCAACCTCTTCCTTATAATAGATGGTGGCTTGAACACCCTCTACTCGGTTCTCGGGCACTGCCTCGTATACGTAACCAGACGGGTCGATGATGACGTGGTCGCTCGTAGAGTTTGACTGGTGTGCTCCACCGCCGTTGTTGCCGTTGCCATTGCCGTTGCCTGGGTTAGGTTTCGGGGTTGGTTTCGGGTCGCACGAGTAGCAACTCTTGTCGTTGTACAATGCCTTTATCTCAGCCTTAAGCTTCTTCTTGATATTGTCTGCCAAGGCATCAAGGCCCAAGTTTACAGCCGCCTTAGCTATACAAGCAGCTACAGTGCCTGCCGTAACAGCCAATGATGTACCACCTGTAGCAGGCGCAGCTGCTATCGAACCCCATGCAGCATGTATGGCAGCCACATCTCCTGCTATGCTTACAACATATTGAGTAGCCTTACCAACAGCAGTGGCTGATATCCTGTTCTTCAAGCTTTCGGTCTTAGCCTCATTGCATGGACACTCTGGAACACTGACTAACATATTCTGATAATCAATGATGTCATCATACATATTCTTTGCATTGCTGCACAGAGAATATATACTTGTAGCCTTGGATGCAAGCTTGGCGAGGAAGCCTGCGCCCTTCTTAAAGATAGCAAGCTGCTTCTGCAATGCCAATGCCTTGCCGTTGGCCTTCCTTGCTGTCCTCTCCAGGAGCTGACGTGTATCCTCTGGCACCGACTTGTCCAACGATGCGATATAAGTTTGATTGAGTACCTTCTTGTTTTTCTCTATCTTAAACTCATAATCCGCAATAATCTTGTTGAACTGATCGGTAACATCACCAAGCACATTACAGAATACACCTACAGTAGACTCCATTAGATTGAACTGAGACTTCAGCTCAGCCAAATAGTCATTTATAGTAGCCGACTTAGCCGGTGCCTTCATGCGTGCGTCTTCCGACGAGTAGTTGATGACGTACCTTGTGTTGTTTGCAAAGTCGACCACATCAACCGAGTTGTCCGTCACCTTCATATATATCTTAGAGCCATCGTCTACCTCCTGGCTTTCGTAGCCATTGTCTATCATAGCCGATTCGGTCAAGCCTTCGCATGAGAGCATCTTCAATTCGCCCTTAACCCCATAGTTGTCAAGGCTGAATGTGCCTGCCGTCTTGATGTCGGCAATGTTAGGCAACAAGTTGCCTGCCGACTGCTCCATCAACTCGTCTGTTGAAGTGAACACCGACTCGGCTTCCTTCAACAGCTCGTTATAGTCCTTACTGCCTGCCTCGGTGCCTTCAGTCACGGGCTTGAGACCCAACAGAGCATCCATCTCGGCATTGGCTTTAACTATCTCGTTGTACTGTGTCTTGATGTCCATTGCCTCTATCTTGGCAGCCAACTCATTGACAGCGTCAATCAACTTCTTGGCATCGGCATTGTGTGTAGCCACATCTACCGGCGCGTTGTTTATCTCGTTGCGCGAGATTACCGATCTGCCCTCATAGTCGAAGTCTACCGAGCAGTTCACCGGATAGTAGTTGTCCGAGCTGCTTCCCATATCTATCTCGGTATACCACAACTTCTTGTTGGCATCGTAAGTAGCGTCGCAAGGAACAAACTTGCCGTCGGCTGTATGAACATACAACACTACGTTAGAGATGCGCTCGGGGTCGTTGTTGGTAAACTCGACAGTATAGGTGAACTTCTTCTTAGGATAGTACACAATCCATTGTGTTGGCGACGACTTAGGATTGAGGAAGTCGAACACCGACTCGTAGGTTCTGCCCATTTCTGGGTTGAGATGATACATCGTAACCTTCGACACCTGGATAGCATTCATATCGTACGTTACCTGCTTGGTCTCGGTAGGCATGACATTGCCCTGAGGAGTTGTTATCTCCGCAAAAACAGAGTGGGTAGAAAGGTTGTAGGCATCTGCCAACTCGCAATCTACCATCCATGTGCCGGCAGCATTGGCCTTGCCCTGACCCAACAGCGTACCGCCCTCATACACCTTAACCGTCGAGTTGGCACGTGCC
>USCM01000220.1 GCA_900553155.1 uncultured Prevotella sp.
GTATAAATAATTTATTGAAAATCTATATCTTTGCATCGTAATAAAAACAGATAAATATATACACCGATGAAGCTATTGATAAAGAACATGGTGTTATAAAGGTTAAGTATATGAGAAAATTATTGATAAGTTTATTGGGATATACATTTGTGTCGCAGCAGATGGTTGCACAGACAGACAGTATAGCCAATACACACGAACTAAAGAATGTGGTTGTGAAAGCCACTAATGGCATTAAGTCGAAATACAGAGTGGACAATGCCGATATAATAGGACAAGGACAGCTGATACGTGCCGCTTGCTGCAACCTTGGCGAATCGTTCACCGCCAATCCTTCTGTTGACGTAAGCTACAGCGACGCCGCTACAGGAGCCAAGCAGATAAAGTTGCTCGGACTGAGCGGCACCTATGTGCAGATGCTTACGGAGAACATTCCTAATCTGCGTGGCGCATCCTTGCCATACAGCTTAGGATATGTGCCCGGTCCTTGGATGCAGTCGATACAGGTAAGCAAGGGAGCATCGAGTGTGAAGAATGGATACGAGAGTATCACGGGACAGATAAACATCGAGTTTCTAAAGCCGCAAGGCACAGATGGTGTGCGGGCCAATGTCTATCAGGATAGCGAACAGAAGACAGAGGTAAACCTTGACGGAAGCATACATCTTAACGATCGCCTTTCTACAGCAACCCTTCTTCACTTCGAGAATCGCCAGATGGACCATGATGGCAATGGCGATGGCTTTATGGATATGCCAAAGCTGCGTCAATACAACCTTATGCACCGTTGGGCTTATGTATCGCCATGGTGGATTAGCCAGTTGATGTTGCGTGGCTTGCACGACGAGCGCGAGGGAGGACAGAGCCATAAGCATTTGGCAGCTTCTTCGTCGGAACCTCTTTATTCAACCTCGGTAAAGACTAACCGCTATGAGATGCAATGGAAAAACGGTTTCACCCTTAATGCCGACCACAACACCTCAATAGCCTTGATGCTGCACGGCTCATGGCACGATGCCGACAACATGTTTGGAAAGACACAATATGATGTCATTCAGAAGAATGGTTACGCACAGCTGATGTTTGAGACCGATATTACGGAGAATCATAACGTTAGTGTGGGGGCATCGCTCAACCACGACCACTATGATGAACGCTTCAACCCATTGGGTGTATTGCCTGAAGCCGAAAGAAAGGTGACGAAGGGAACCACTCCCGGTCTATATGCTCAGTATACATATAAGTTGGGCGAGAAGCTAACGGTTATGCCAGGTGTGCGTTGGGACCATTCCAACCTTTACGGCAGCTTCTTCACGCCACGTCTGCACATCAAGTATTCGCCATCCGATATCATTACGCTACGCACTTCGATAGGCAAGGGCTACCGTTCGCCTCATGCCTTGGCAGAAAATGTTACGCTATTGGCAAGCGGCAGAGAGATTGTCATCGCATGGAACATGGGAGCGTCAGTGGGTATGAACATTCCGCTATTCGGCAAGATATTGGAGCTTAACGCAGAGTATTATTATACCGACTTTGTTCATCAGATGATAATGAACTTCGATGGAGCAAAGGGCGAGCACACACTCTCGTTTGAGAATCTTGACGGCAAGAGCTATAGCCACACCCTGCAAGTGGATGCCACATACTCATTGTTTAGTGGAATGTCTGCCACTGCAGCCTTCCGTCTGAACGACGTTAAGTGTACCTATGATGGCGAACTGCGCCAAAAGCCTCTCACATCACGATACAAAGGCTTGCTCACCCTCTCGTATAAGACACCGCTCCAACTTTGGCAATTCGACGTAACCGGTCAGCTTAATGGTGGTGGCGAGCTTTACGACCAAAGTCGCTATCCTGCCTACTTCCAGTTGCAGGCGCAAGTGACACGAGAGTTCCGCAACTTCAGTCTTTACTTAGGTGGCGAGAATCTAACCAACTATAAGATAGACTCCCCGATACAAAGTGCTCATCATCCATGGAATGCCGCCTTCGACGCCACTCAGGTGTGGGGACCTGTCACTGGAGCAATGGCATACGTAGGAATCAGATATAAATTGGAGAAGTTATAAATACATTAATAATCAAAAATCAGTACAATATGAAGAAGAATCTTTTAGTAGCATTTATGCTTTTAGTTGCCGGCAATACATTTGCCAAGACACCAGTAGACACATTGATAGTAACCACTCTGCCGCAGATGCACTGCCAAGGCTGTGAGAACAAAATAAAGAGCAACATTCGCTTCGTAAAGGGTACAAAGAAGATAGATACCTCTGTAGAAGAGCAGAAGGTTACTATAGTATACGACTCTAAGAAAGCCAAGTACGACGATTATGTTGAGGCTTTCAAGAAAATAGGGTATGAGATAAAGAAGAAGTAGGGTATTAATAAGTCAGGAGTTAAGAATTTCTTACTTCTTAACTCCTGACAACAATATGTTCTACAAGCATGTGGAGGATGTAGTGTTGAGAGGCAAAATAGTAGAGAGAGAGTCGACGGTTAAGCCTGCTTCTTAATCTGCTCCTTACTAATGTCGTGTTTTGATTTCGACTTCACTACAAGCCAAACTCCAGAGAATACCAATGCGGCGGCTATAGCCTGTGTACCTTTGAATACGGCAAGGCCCACAGCCACGCTTACGCTTACCGACACAATAGGCTGCACATAGTTGTACACGCTTACCACCGTAGGGCGCAACGTTTTTTGTCCCATCATCATACAGATGTAGGCTAAGTAGGTGCCGAAGAATATCACGAACCCCGTCTCCCACCATGTGCTCATAGGTACGGTGGTAAAGTTGATGTCGGCTATGTGTCCTAATGTAAAGGGCCATATCAGCAATGTTGCCCATGTAAACATCCATTTGTTTACGGTGAAGAGCGAGTATTTTTGCACCAAAGGCTTGAAGAGAGCCAAGTATAGCGCAAACGACAGCTGTGCCGATATACATAGCAAGTCGCCCCAGATGTTGCCCACCTTGGCATTGCGCTTGTCGTTATTATCATCACCGCTCCAGCACATCCCAGCAGCACACCTGCAGCCTTCTTCCATGTAATGGGTTCTTTCAGTATAAGGAACGACAGTACCATAGCAAATATAGGCATTGATGTAGTCATGATGCTTGAGTTGCTTGGCGACGTCATATTAAGACCAATGGTGTAACAACATTGGTTGAACACGAGGGCAAACAGTCCGGCACAGCCCAACAGCAAGATGTCTTTCATAGGCACATGCTCTTTCTTTGTAAACATAGAGGTAAGCCAGAAGAGAATGGCTCCACCAAGAACACGGAAACTCACAAGGTGAAATCCGTCGATGCCGTGTAGCATGGCATCCTTACCGATAGGCGCCATTAGTCCCCAAAAGCTTCCGGCACAAAGCATACACAGATGAGCGATAAGGGGTTGTTTCTTGTTATCCATAAAAAAGTAAATTATTTATTTTGTGTGTAAAGGTACTCCGAATAATCGTAACCGCCAAATGTATAGAGGAAAAGTAAAGTGTAT
>USCM01000221.1 GCA_900553155.1 uncultured Prevotella sp.
AGCTATATGATGTTAAGTACATTGTCGTCGGTGATGGTCCTCGTCATTATTTGGCGTCCTGGCCTGTATGTGGCTGCACCGATATTGCTGTTGGCACTCCTTGTCTTTATCGTTAGTTTTGTGGCGCTCGGCTTCAGGCTCGACCCTATCAATGGGGTGCTTTCGGTTGATGAGGCTACCAGCGTAGCAACCTTCTCGGCATACGACCTACAGCCAACAGGCGAGACCGTGTGTACAGATGTGCAGCCTGTAGATGTGGACACGCCTGTGCTGTCTGCCTCGGAAGTGGAGCGTGTGGAGGCGGCACTCGACGAGTGGATTGCCGAGGGCAACTATCGCAATCCCGATACTAATATAGGTAGGTTGTCTCAACAGGTGGGGCTTTCGCACGCAATGCTGAGCACTTTCTTTTGTACTTATCTGCAGTCGACGTTCCGCATCTGGCTCTCGGATATTCGCTTCAACGCAGCTCAACAACTGATAAAGGAGCACCCCGAATACAGTAACGACACAATATCAACCAGTTGCGGATTCTCCTCACGCAGCCAGTTGTACAAAATCTTTAGCGACCGTGTAGGTATGTCACCTCGCGAATGGGGTGTCCGATTTGCAAATCGGACACCTAAATAGCGCAAATCGGACACATAGACTAAACAATCGGACACAAAATATTAAGGTTATTTTGTACTTTTGTTGTTGAAATATTATTTTTTTTAACAACAATAATTAACTAAAGCTAACATGAACAAACAGATTTTGTTGCAGCCTCCTTCCGGGTCGAAGGTCGTTGCAGAAGAACAGAAAGTGAGGCGGCGTCCCCGAGGGATGTCCGCCCGATGTTTCGTGCGTTTCTTCCTGATGCTCGTTGTGATGCTGACCTTGCCTGTTCAGAAGGCATCGGCAATGTCCGACTGGGACAACAAATGGAACTGGGAAACATTTAACCCCGCTGACGGAACCCTTGATCTCTACATCCGTATCTTCCAGGATTGGGGAGGAAACCTTGCAGGCCATTGTGGATTCTGTACGTCAAGTGGTGATCTAAAAGTAGACGTAGCAGGCTATACGCTCGAAATTGACGGAGAAGACAATTTCAAGGATGACAGTAAAGGACACGTCAATGGTATACCCGGCAATTACGTAAAATGGCTCGGCAAATATTCGGGCAATGCTTATTATGTACGTGTAAAGGTACCTTTAAAACCAGCTAACCTTAACTCGAATGTCACTGTAAACTACAGCGGTACGTGGTGGCGACAAGGTGCTGCTGAAGACAATACGGTGAGCTATTCTAAAACCATATCTACCGCATACACTTGCGCCGAAACCAAAATAACCAAAGGTTATTATGGTGTGCAAGGTACCACTCCCGGATACTTTCTTACTTTTAAGAAGGGCAACAGTTCTGGCAACAATTCGGTAGACAATTATGGCAAATATATACTTTGCAATTCGGCGGGCACAGCCATAGACGGTATAGGCCAGATAGATGCGAGCAACACTTCAGGCTCCTTCTTTGTGCCTACAAGCAAGTTGAGCCTTGACAACTCCTTGGACTATATCGTAAAGCAGGAGTATACACCAAGTTTCAACAATGGTGTTACCTTTACCACTAAAGGTCCATCGCATACCCGTCCTGCCTATCCTCAGGTTAAAGAGATAACCGCGAAATACGATCAGGTGACGCGTAAGATAAAGGTGGACTGGACTCTTAGTGCGGCGCCTACACAGAACTACATTGACGACCAGATGGAACTTACCATCAAGGGCACTGAAGTGGGTACCAGCACCGAAAAGACTACCACTCAGAACATTAGCTATCTTGCTGGTAGAACAGCATACAGCTACGAGTTTGAGGTGCCGTTGGGCAAGAGTTACAATTACGAATTCACTATCAAGCGTTCGCATACCAAGAATTATTCGGCATGGAACAACATGTACATCAAGTCGACATCTCTCTCGGCGTCGGCACATCACAGCACCGTTAGCAGTGGTTCGGTACATGCCGCATTGAACGCCGACAATAAGACAGCCACCATTACGTGGGCTACTGAAGGTAATATATGGAGTTCGGGCACAAAAGCTGTGCTCACACGTATCAACGTTACAACCAACACTACAGACAACATCGAGCTGACTAAGGAACAGTATCAAAGCGGCAAGTATGTTGACGATATGATAATGGTGTGCAACGAGTATCGTTACCGCCTTACCGTTAAGCCAGCCGAGGCATACGGCACACTGCCTACAGTGGCAGCTCCCGAGTCGGTTATGCCTACAAGCATTGGCAACCTTGTGGCGTTTACAGCCGCCAAGGGCTACTACACCGACCGCATTGAGCTGGCGTGGAGCAGCCACGGCAACTTTGAGCGCTTCGTGATAAACCGCAAGGAGCACGGCGCTCCCGACACCGACTATAAGCAGATAGCCGTGACAGAGGGCAACGAGGCTCAGAACGACTACTACTACAGCGATGTCAATGCCATACCTGGCATCGTATACGATTATCGCATACGCGGACAGGTGATGTGCTCGGGCAATCTGCTTGAGAGTGCAGAGACGCTAACCGACGTTGGTTTCCGCACACCTACTGGCGATATCTATGGCCGCGTTACGTTTGAGAGCGGACAGGCTGTAGCCGATGCAAAGGTAAGTGCCGAGCCTACCGAAGGCTCTGGCATATCTGGCAAGGCATACGTACTCGACGGTACAGCATTGCTTACCGTTGACAACGACGCCCTCCTTAAGGATGCAACCGAGGCAGCCACCATCGAGGCTTGGGTACGTCCAGCAGGCGATGGTGTAATTGTGGAGAAGCAGGGCATGTACAGCCTCGCTTACCGCAAGGACAAGATAGAGTTCAGCGTTGGCTCGCAGACAATAAAGAGCAAGAAGAAGGTGTCGACGTACACAAAGTCGGCTCCCTATGTTCACGTGTCGGCAGTAGCAAGCGCTACACATCTTTATATATATATCAACGACGTGCTTGAGGCAGAAGCCGAGCGTACGGCGCAGATTACAGGCAATAATAATAAGGTGACTTTAGGTTCGGGCTTCAAGGGAGCCATTGACGAGGTGCGCATTTGGAACAAGGCGCTCGACGCCAAGACCATCGAACGCGACTACAACCGCTACCTTATCGGCAACGAGGAAGGCTTGCAGGCCTACTACACCTTCGACTATTCTGTAGACAATGCTTTCTACGACATCTCTTACAAGGGTACCAAGCATAACATGAACCATGGTGTGGCAACTAAAGCAGTGCTCAGTTCTTCTGACATTCCAACCTTTGCACAGCTTGGTTATAGCAGCTACACCCTGGTAGACGGTTCGTACCAGATACGTGCCTTGCCGTATGCCGGCAACGGAACTACATATATGATTGTGCCTACACTCGGCATCCACCAGTTTGAGTCGGCCAAGGAGCTGCGCCTCGTCAACGCACAGGCACAGAGCCACACCGTGAACTTCACCGACAAGTCGGCGTTCAAGG
>USCM01000222.1 GCA_900553155.1 uncultured Prevotella sp.
AATGATGTTGTAAGATTCTATTCAAGCGATGCAAAGGATATGACAAACACTAATGTTGAACCAAACTTTACATTCGCAGCTGCCGATCTGCATCCACAACTCACTGTTGTATATGAGGAAGATGCAGACCAAAAGACAGATGTGTCTTTGCCTACAGCAGATACATGGGTTCGCAAGAATGCTGCTAACAACAACTATGGCGGCCAGAAAACTATGGAGTTAAAGAGCTTTGGCGATACCGACTTCGTAGGTTTGATGTCTTTCAGCTTACCAGCCGAAGTTTTTGGCTCTAACAATGAAGTAAAAAGTGCCAGTCTTCGTTTGGTGACAGAGCGTACAAAAGGTTCGCGTACATTTAGCCTATATAAATATGTAGATTTCGCGGAGAACACCAACTATAAGACAGAGGAGGAAAACTTGGCGGCAGCAAGAACAGAAGCTAATTTGATAGGTACTTATTCGGCTAAGGGACAAGGAAACAAATCATTCCCTCTCGACGCTGTTTCTGATGATTTTAAGACTGTAGATGCGTGGACAAATACTATTGATTTGACAGATTATGTAAAGGGACTTGATACCAATTCATTTGCATTTCTTATCGAGCATACTAATTCTGCCGACCAGTTGATGTTCTATACCAAGGAGACTGATGACGTGACCAATGCAAAGGATGCTACTCTTGTCTTCAAAAAAGAGGACTTGGTTCCACAGTTGACGGTTGTTTATACCAAGAAGACTTATAATCTCTCTGTAACCGAAGCCGGTGCAGCTACTCTTGTTCTGCCTTACGAGACAGAGATACCAGAGGGTGTTAAGGCTTACACCTTGACGTATGCTTCAGGCAACAAGGCTGTGGCTACAGAGTTGACAGGTGTTATCCCTGCAAATACTCCGGTACTTGTTAATGCAGAGAAGGGCGACTATACCTTCAAGGCTACTGCCAAGCTTACCACTAAGGCAGCCGAGCCTATAAGCGGCAACTTGCATGGTGTATGGAGTGAGGTGGTTGTGCCTGTAGGCTCGTACGTGTTACAGAACCAGAGCGGCACCGTTGCCTTCTATCGTGTTGAGGCAGCCGACTTCAAGGTTAAGGCTAACCAGGCTTATCTCTATGCTCCCGAGGCTGCCGGTGCCAAGATGCTGAACATCGACTTCGGCGGTGAGGCTACAGCTATCAACGGTGTTGAGGCTGAGGCAAGCAACGCAAACACACAGGTATATACCATCGACGGCAAGAAGGCCAACCGTAACAACCTTGCAAAGGGTCAGGTATACGTAACAAAGGGCAAGACATTCATCTTGAAGTAAGCAATAGTGTTATATAACTATATCATTTGTTCATCAACCGTTAAAGTTTGAATATATGAAGACTAAGAAATATATAAAACCGGAGATTACTGTCATAGAGATTGAAGGTCAGCAGATACTTGCCGGCAGCGGGGGGGGTAGGAACCGACGTTAGCAATAATCCTGCTGATGCAAATCTCCCTACATTAAGCTCGTCGTATAACAATGTGTACGACGATGAGGAAGAAGACAATAGCTATTCTATATGGTAAAGTTTAAGTATTACATCTTTTCTTTTTTGGCATTGCTGTCTTCAGTGGACAGATGTGGCTATGCCCGAGATAAAGGTGGTGGACAGCAATGCCAAAGTTGTTCTTACGGCTACCAATACCTCGCAGCATCAGCGCCAGGAAGTGGTGGCATGGAGTGCCAAGGATGTTTGGCGACAACTTGGGGTTAAGGAGGGCAGCAGCCTGATAGTGAAGAATCCGTACGGGCAGACCGTCACTCACCAGATAACACACGACGGCAGACTGCTCCTCGATGTGTCGGTTAGACCGGAGGGTACAGCCGAGTTTACGGTGGAGCAGGGCAACAGCGCCGACTTCAAGCCTTATGTCTTTGGCAAGCAATATGCCTGGCGTGTGGACGACATAACATGGGAGAACGATATTGCAGCCTATCGTGTCTACGGTCCGGCTCTGCAACGTTCGGGAGAGAAAGCCTATGGCATAGACGTGTGGCTTAAGAGTACCAAGGAGCTTGACGTTGACCATCGTTATGCCGTGACATGGCAGTCGAATATCGACAAGGCTTTCTTCCGTAGTATTGGCAATCAGGAGGGAGTAGACTTTGTAGACCGTGCCACATCGTTCCATCTCGACCACGGTCAGGGACTCGACTGCTATAACGTTGGTCCGAGCTTGGGTTGCGGTACACCAGCCGTTATGCTTGCCGACTCGATCGTTATGCCTTACTGCTATAAGGACTACGAGATATTGGATAATGGTCCGCTTGAGTTTGCGCTCTCGCTCACTTATCCCGAGGTAGTGATTGCCGGTCAGAAAGTTACGGAGCATCGACTTATATCGCTTGCAAAGGGTTGCAACTTCAACCGTATGACGGTGTGGTACGACGGTTTTGCGAAGCCAATGGATGTTGCGGGCGGCTTTGTGGTGCACACATCGGCATCCAAGGACCTTACACTCGGCAAGAACTACATTGTGTACGACGACCCAACCGACTCATACGAGCGTCATAACTTCCAGATATACGTGGCGGCTCTCTTTCCCGACGGCGGCGTAAAGACCCGCTTTGTGCCAGACAATAATCATCTAAAGCAGGGCATCTATGGCAATGCTGTGGGTGTGAAGCGTGGTGTTAAGGCAGGCGAGAAGTTCAGCTATTGGTTCGGTGCGTCGTGGTGTCAGAGCGGAACACCCGACCACGACTTTTGGGTGATGCAGGTGGAAAGGTTCTTGGAGAACTATAAACAGCCAATACAAACAGCAATTCGTACAAACAACAATTAACGTCCATTACACGAATGTAAAATTAACGCTCATTACACGAATGTAAAATTAACGGTCATTACACGTATAATTGTCGTTAATGCCAGGTTCGTATAATTGTCGTTAATGCTTTAACTCTAATTAATTGAATATGATAAACTTTAGAAGAATGTTCAGCGCCATCGCCCTTACAATGACGTTCGGCGCTCCACTCACCATTAACGCCCAGACACTGGATGTCGACCGCCAACTGAAGTATTGTAGCACACAGGTGCACCGTGCTCTTGACGAGTTGCGACGTAAGGACGGCACCTACGACTTTACGATGCAGCCACGCAACATCCTCAATGGCGACAAGCAAAAGGGATGGAACTGTAGACCGGCTAAGGCGGAGGAGTGGTGCGACGGTTTTTGGCCCGGCATACTGTGGATGACCTATCAAACAACGGGCGACGAGGCTATAAGACGTGCAGCCGAGGGATATACCGAGTCGCTTCGTGGCATAGCCTACCAACCGTGCTACGACCACGACATTGGTTTCCTTATGTTCTGCTCTTATGGCAAGGGCTATGAGCTTAACCATTCGCAGGAGTATAAGAATGTAATACTTGCCTCGGCTGACTCGCTTGCCACGCTGTTCAACCCGATAGTGGGCACCATCTTGAGTTGGCCAC
>USCM01000223.1 GCA_900553155.1 uncultured Prevotella sp.
AGAGCAGTCGACGGTCTTGCCGTTTTCAAGCGAGTCGATTTGTTCCAAATGCCAAAAGCCGTCAAGCTCGCCATTGTTGCTTGCCTCGAGCTCACACGATGCAAGCGACATCAGCAATGCAACAACAACAGTTGTAACAAACAGCTTTGTTAGGCTGCTTTTATTATCTGTACGGTTGCTATTATAATTTGTAATCATAACTTCCTAATTCTTAATTCGTCACTCCTAATTCGTAACTCGTAACTCCTAATTCGTAACTCCTAAAACACTCCCGACTTGCATATCGTCAGTTGCGCACCCGCATTGTGTCCCAACATCTGCTGCGAGCCAAAGTCCATGGCATAGCCAAGTGTTGCCTTCCAGCCTTTATTGAAGCGATAGCTTGCCTCAGTAAGGAAGCTTATGTTGTGATGCTTGCGCGTAAAGGGCATATCGTATGTACCCCACCCCACTTGGTAAGTGCCAAGCAAGCGGTAGTCGAGCCGCTCGGCAGGCTTGCCGCTTACACCAAGATGCAATGCCCAGAAACGGTTGTCGCGCACATTGATGTTGCCGTCGGTATTGTATATAGGCGAACGGAAGAGCGGATTGCCCATAACCTGTCCCCAATGCTGCCATCCGGTATATACACTATGGTTATAATAGTCGTCCACACCAGCCACATGGTCGCTGATGTTCTGCGTGCGGTCGTGGTTGTATGGACCACTTTGATACTTGGTGTAGATATACTCGAAGACGATGTTGCGCAGCCATGTGCCATACTTTAGGTTAAATTCGGCACCAAGCATCATGTCGCGCACGGCATATCTAAAGTAGCGGCGCTTCTTCCACACGTTCCACTCATCGCCCTCGCCATATCCGTTGTAGTCGAGAAGGAACATCTGGCTGTGGTCCTCGAAGAAGTGGTCGCCATATACCGAGAATCGCCACAACTCGTGGTCGTAGTTGATGCGCATAAGCCAACTGCCCAAAACATTGCCCTCCTTGTTGCCATAAACACCGTCGGAGGCGTCTTGACCACCCGGTATAAATGCGTTCCAAAAGCTTTTAAGCCCCTTGTCGGTAGGCACCTGCACCATAGTGCCGTCATCAGCCACCTGGTATGGATTGCCACCAAACTGTGATGCCATCTCAAGTCCAAGTTCTATGGAGATAGGAAAGCTGGAGTATTCGTTGCCAATCTTCAAGTATCCTGCCTTTGAATGATACAGCACATGGTCGGCATACTTAGTGTGCTTACCCGTAAACGAGTGCTGCCACGAGTCGTCGGTCATCATACCATAAGCCACGTGTCCCTTAAGATGCAGCCACCCTCTACCAATAGGCAGTTTCCAATACTCGGGCAGAGCCAGGCGCACCTGCGGCACTGGGCGTGCATTGATGCCCAATGTCTGCGAGCCCGAGCTCAGAGTCGGGTTCTTAAGCTCCATTGGATATTGCTTTGCACCAGCCGTAAGCACGCCATGCAACCATCTGGCCTCAACGTATGCCTGCTGCACAACGACATTGGATGTATAGTTCAGTGGTGCCGCAAGGTCGAGACAATAGCCCACAGCCCAACGGCGGGCTGAGTCGGCTTGCAGCGGACGCACCACCGTTCCACGTATATAGCCGTTGGTTTTGTCAAGCGAGCTAAGTCCGTATTTATTTGCGTTGAGCCATAGAGGCGTCTTGTTGTTGGCTACCGAAGCCTGCATCTCGACGCTATATTGCACATCTTTCTTCAGATTCAGTGTTGAGCGCTCGCGGTCGGTCTCCTGCCAATCGTATTGAGCATTGACATTAAGCGTACCGAATGTTAAGGCAAGCACAGCAAGTGTTGCTTTATTGTATCGCATAAAAAAGTATATATTGCTAATCAGTTAATACACATATATATTTATTAACGCAAAGATACTTATTTTATTGAGAAAACCATAGACCATATACAATATTTTTGCAATTGGGTAGTTATATTTAAAAGAGTGTTAATACTACTTCATAATAATTATAAAACAATAAAGTTAGATGGATTTCCATTGGTTATATATCATCCTTTCGTTTGTCTTGAGCTTGCTCAGCGGCTTCATCATAACACCGCACATCGTCGACTTCTGCCTTAAACGCAAGCTGTACGACCTGCCCAACGAGCGCAAGGTTCATCACAACGCCATACCACGTCTTGGCGGTGTAGCCTTCTTGCCATGTATGTTTTTGGCTTTCCTGTTGTCGCTGTATGTATTCAAGTACACCACCGACAACCTGCCGTTCGGCATCAGCCTATGGACAGGAGCATTCTTGGTTAGCCTCTTCGTTATCTACTTGATAGGCTTGATAGACGATGTTATAGGCCTCGGAGCACCCATAAAGTTTACCGCACAAATCATTGCGGCTTCCATACTGCCTATATGCAACCTCTACATCAACAACCTATATGGCTTTATGGGCATACATGAGGTGCCCTTCATCGTTGGCGCTCCGCTTACGGTGTTTGTCATAGTGTTTATCAACAACGCCATAAACCTTATCGACGGCATTGATGGATTGGCTGGCGGATTGTCGCTTATAGCACTCACAGGCTTCCTTGTCTGCTTCGGCAGAGAGGGCATTTGGACATATTGCGTACTGATAGCCGGACTTATGGGAGTGCTTACTGCCTACCTCTACTTCAACGTTTGGGGCAGTGTTGAGAAGAAGCGCAAGCTCTTTATGGGCGATTGTGGCTCGTTGACGCTCGGCTTTATCCTTGGCTTTTTAATGGTTAAGTTCTCCATGAGCTCTATAACGGTCAAGCCATTTAGCAGCGACAGTATGCTCCTTGCCTACACATTGCTCATTGTTCCGTGCTTTGATGTGGTACGTGTTGTGCTTGTGCGCCTGCGTGTCGGACAGCCATTGTTCCAAGCCGACAAGCGCCACATACACCACAAGCTGTTGCGCATAGGCATGAATCAGCGCAGAGCACTTGTCACCATACTTGGTTTGCAGGTAGCGTTCATCCTGCTTAACACGCTTCTAAACAAAGTTATCGACGTCACCTACATCGTTGGCATCGACATCCTTGTGTACATGGCCTTCCACTTTGCACTGGATTATAAGCTCAGAAAGATTGAAGTAAAGCAATAAATCCTACCATATTATTTTGCCATTTGCAACAATTTTATTACCTTTGCACCCGCAAATGCGCCTGTGGCGGAATTGGTAGACGCGCTAGACTTAGGATCTAGTGTCTTACGACGTGTAGGTTCGAGTCCTATCAGGCGCACCAATCGAGTAGGAGGTAAACACTAATCATAGGTGTTTATCTCCTATTTTCGTGTTTACCGACCTCTCACACCACCGTACATGCGGTTCCGCATACGGCGGTTCCTATTTTGGGTGCCATTCGAGATACGACCCCATTAAAGTAGCATACCCTGCTGAGCATAGATTATTGTTATCTATCGCCCTTTTTAGAATAGGGCTGTCAGCTATTCGCCAATAGCC